>JANJWE010000206.1 GCA_024709705.1 Flavobacterium sp.
CTGCTCCTAAAAATTCTAAAATAGTTTGCACAGTAATTCGCAATCCTCGAATAGTTGGTTTACCATTACAAAGTTTGTCATCAATAGTAATTCTGTCTGCAATATATTCCATTGAAACTTACATTTAGAATCACAAAGTTACAAAAAAGGAGTGATTATGCGATATGCTTTTCGAAGAGTTTTTTAGCATCCTTAGTTGAAACTTTGCCCACACATTCGTTTTTGTGAATACACAAAACGGGGGCTTGTTTACACATGCCTTGACATTTCATTTTTTCAATCGCAACTTTTTCTTTCAAACCATTGTCTTTGACCAAGTCTTTCAGACAATCTTTGATTTCTTTGTTGTATTTACAGCATTTTTTGCCGTCGCAGAAATAAATTACTTTTTCCGATTTTTTTGCTTTTCCCATGATTGAAAAATGATGTCACAAAGGTAAAAATATTATTCTTATTTATTCTAAATAAAGAAGTTAATTTTATTAAAAATTCGCCTAACCAATTATCTTTTACCAATTACCCATCACCTTTTCATATATTTGACTCAAATATGATTCATAAAAAATACATCCTCCCACTTTTGCTTTTGATACAAATTATAGTATTAAAAATCGCTTCTTTGTTTCCAACCTTTATCGAAGAGTATTACAGTAATGGAATGTATCCAATTATTTCAAAAATTTCGAGAATTACGTTCGGATTTACTACTCTTTCTATTGGTGATTTACTTTACGGAATCGTTTTGTTTTTGGTTTTTAGATGGTTTTGGAAAGTTCGAAAAACGTGGAAAATCAATTGGAAAGATAATGTATTGAAGATTGTCAGTTTTGCTTCCGTGTTTTATTTTTTGTTTCATTTGTTGTGGGCAACCAATTACCATCGCATTCCAATGTTCGAAAAACTGGAAATTGACAAAGAATATTCTACTGAAGAATTAGAAGCTTTTACGATAAAATTGATTGAAAAAACGAATGCGATTCACAAACAAATTACGAAAAATGATTCTGTGAAAGTGGTCGTTCCCTACTCTACTGAAGAAATTTTTGAGTTGAGTGTAAAAAGTTATACTTCGGTTGAAAAAGAATTTCCTTTTTTAAAATATGAAAAACCAAGCATCAAACCATCATTAATTAGTGTTCCGCTAAGTTATATGGGATTTGGCGGTTATTTGAATCCGTTTACCAATGAAGCCCAAGTGAATGATTGTTTGCCAAAGTATAATTTTCCAACTACTACGTTACACGAAATGGCTCATCAAATTGGGTATGCCAGCGAAAGTGAAGCCAACTTTATCGGGTTTTTAGCTTCCATCAAAAGTGAAGATGTTTATTTTCAATATTCCGGTTATAGTTTTGCGGTAAAACATTGTCTGCGAAATTTAGAACGGATTGAAGAAGGGCGAAGTGAAAAATTTCTACCATTACTCAATCCCGGAATTCTCAAAAACTTTGAAGAAAGCAAACGATTTCATGAAGAATACGAAACGTTTTTGGAACCGTTTTTTAAAACCTTTTACGACAATTTTTTGAAACTCAACAAACAAAAAGACGGCTTGGAGGGATATAGTAAGTTTGTGGGATTGATGATTGGGATGGAGAGGAAGAATGGAGTAAGGAGTTAATAGTTGGGAGAATTACTCCAAACTACCTACTCCAAACTAACAACTCCCAACTTACAGCTCGTCCGCCACAAAAGACGTCACATCTTTCTTTTTAAAAGGTCGTATAATCAATCGTCCCTCGCGGTCTAAACGGATGTAATTGTAAATCCAATTGGTTAACACCACCGCTTTGTTTTTAAATCCAATAAGCGAAAACAAGTGGACAAAAATCCAAACAAACCAAGCAAAAACGCCACTAAAATGAAACTTCGGTAAGTCTACCACGGCTTTGTTTCTACCAATGGTTGCCATGGAACCTTTGTCGTTATACACAAAAGGTTTGAGTGGTTTTTTATTGATTTTGTTGACAATGTTTTCGCCCAACCATTTCCCTTGTTGCATGGCCGGTTGAGCCATCATAGGATGTCCTTTTGGGTATTGCTCTGTGAGCATGGCGGCAATATCGCCAATAGCAAAGATGTTATCGTAACCTTCTACTTGGTTGAACTCATTTACTTTTAAACGTTCCGCTCTTGGAATAATGGCGTTGGAATCAATTCCGGCCGGTAAAGCACCTTGCACACCGGCAGTCCAAATTACGGTGGCTGAATTGAATGTTAAATCGGTATCGGTAGTCACAGTATTGCCGTCGTAACCGGTCACACGAACATTTTTCCACACATTTACACCTAAATGGATTAGGAAATCTTCGGCTGCCTGTGATGACTTTTCACTCATAGAATCCAAAATTCTATCGCTGGATTGAATGAGGTTGATTTGCATTTTTCGCACATCCAAATCAGGGTAATCTTTGGGAAGAATGGCTTTTTTCATTTCGGCCAAAGCTCCGGCTAATTCTACACCGGTGGGTCCACCACCCACAAGTACGAAATTAATTAAACTGTGTCGGTCGTGAATATCGTTGGTCAACAACGCTTGTTCAAAGTTTTCGAGAATCAAACTGCGAATATTGAGCGATTGCGGAATAGTTTTCATCGCCACACTGTTGCGTTCGATTTCTTTATTGCCAAAAAAATTGGTTTTGGAACCGGTTGCCAAAACCAAATAATCGTATCGCAATTCGCCAATGTCGGCTTTTACTTTTTGATTTTGGGTATCGATTTCGTTGACAAAACCTAAGCGAAAGTAAAAATTTTGGTATTCCTGCACCACTTTACGGATGGGATAAGCAATGGAACCGGCTTCGAGTCCGCCCGTGGCTACTTGATACAAAAGGGGTTGAAAGGTATGGTAATTGTGTTTGTCAATTAAGACGACTTGCACCCGTTTATTTTTGAGGCTTTTGGCGAGTGCAATTCCGGCAAATCCGCCACCGATGATGACGATTCTGGGAAGATTCGTATTTGGAATGTTCATTTTTTTAGGTTCTAAGGTTCAGAGGTACTGAGGCTCTGAGGTTTTGTGTGACAAAGATAATTGATTTTAACATTTGATGAATTATTCGTTTTTTTGAAAGACAGGAATTTAACTGAATTTTATCTTTTTTGAATCGAATGGATATTTATTTGAACACAGATTTTTGAAACTAAAAAATGCGACTGAAAACTGCGACTGCGACTGAAAACTTATAACCGACAACTGAAATAGCCCGGATTGAAGTGGAAAGCCCAGAACAAAAAAACTAATTTTTCTTGCCAAAAAAGAGCGACTAAAAGAAGCTCTTTTTTGGGTTTAGAAAAATAGTTTTTTTTGTGAGGACTTGAAACGAAAAGCCGGAATAGCTTCTGAAAAAAATACTATCTTGTAACAAATTTCACCATCCGGCTACTAACATCACATGAGTAATTCACTAGAGCAATCTTTTGTTACGCAATTAAAGGAAAATCAGAACATCGTTCACAAGATTTGTCGTTTGTACACGTCGGGTGAAGATGCTCACAATGATTTATTCCAAGAAATTACCATTCAGTTGTGGAAGGCTTATCCGAAATTCAGAGGCGACTCCAAATTTTCTACATGGGCGTATCGAGTAGGGTTGAATACGGCCATTACATTGTATCGAAAAAGTACCCGATCGATTGCCACGACCGACATGGAGGGCAAAAAGCAATTTATTGCTCCCGATGATTACAATTATGAGGAAGAAGAACAAATAAAATTGTTATACAAAGCCGTGCAACAATTAAATGACATTGAGAAAGCCTTGGTTTTCATGTATTTGGAAGACAAAGATTATGAAGAAATTGCCGAAACTTTGGGAATTAGCGAGGTAAATGCACGAGTGAAAATGAACAGAATTAAAGGAAAATTAAAAAAAATAGTAAATCCGTAGGAATATGACTGAGGAATTAGATTTATTAAAAAAAGCTTGGAAAAAAGACTCGCATGCCTATGAACAGGTGACCGAGAACCAAATTTATACAATGTTGCATAAAAAATCATCTACTACGGTAAAATGGATTTTTATAATCAGTTTGATTGAATTGGGTTTTGGTCTGGTATTGGGAATCTTATTATCATTTACCAAATACGATGCAGAAAATGTTGAACGCATTAAAGAATGGGGAATTTATGGGTACTACATAGGTGTAAGTATCATCTTATATGCCGTTG
>JANJWE010000223.1 GCA_024709705.1 Flavobacterium sp.
ATTCACAAATACCGGTGATGCTCCATTGATTATTACCAATGTTCAATCTACATGTGGTTGTACGGTACCTTCAAAACCTAAGGAGCCTATAATGCCCGGTAAATCGGATAAAATTGAAGTAAAATACAATATGGCTCTTGGGCCTATTCGAAAAAGTATCACAGTTGAGTCAAATGCAGTTAACTACGAAGGAGGTAAAGTTCACCTTAAAATAAAAGGTGATGTTTTAGAAAGAATCGAAACCAGTCCGCTAGAAAAGAAAAAGGTAGGTCCTTTACAATAAAATTAAAAATCCCTTTTTTTAAAGGGATTTTTTTTACAAAATACTTTTCAACTTAAAAGTATATTTCAAAATTTTACCTTCTCTATTGACTTCAAATTGAATGGATTTACCCGATTCAGCTTTAAGTAAATTGTTTATTTCTTGTAGAGTAAAATTATGAGCATCTTGATTATTAATGGTGAGAATTATATCTTCTTTTTGCAAACCTGCTATAGCTGCCGGCGAATCTTCTCGAACAAAAGCTATCACATACATGGGTTTTAAAGAGAATTTATATTTTATTTTATCGTCACGGTAATTTAAAGGTTCATTGATTTTTACATCAATAGCCGAAAAAGTAGAATTTTGTCGTTCAGAAACCCACTGTAAACCCGCATGATTAACTTCTATCCCACTCATATTGAAGTCAAATTCATTTTTGTAGTTCTTGTTTCTTTTTAAATAAAGTGAATTTTTTTTGTAATCAAAAACCGTATAAAACCTTTTGAAAATTTCACCACCCAATGAACCTATTCGTTGAGGAACCCATTTGATATTTTGAATAGAAAGCGAATCGGGAAAAGCAATTAAGGTATTTTTAAAACAAAATTTTTCAAAATTTAATTCATTAACTCTCGAACGCTCTCCAAAAATATCCCCGTTGAAGCCGCGTCCTAGAAAATCTCGAAAGGAATGATTGGATGGTGTGAAATTTGATATTTGATTAGGAAAAAACCAAAAAGCATCACTGTTACCAATATCTAATAATACTTTTCCGAACCAAGTATATGAACCAATATTAAAATGAGAAGTTAGATAGGGTTTATTGTTAATAACTTCAATTGGAAACTGATTATATTTAGATTTCTTTTTATCAAAAATGCTCTTGTTTGGATTGTAAATGATAATTTTGTTTGAAATGTAATCAATCTCAACTTCAAAATTCTTAAAAAATTGATAACCTATTATACCATTTACAGGGATTCCAATACTAGATGAAAAATTAAATTCTTCATCTAAGACAATATAGATTACATGATTTTTATCTATAATTGAATTCCGAATAACAATTCGGTTTTCAGAAGATTTCAATCCTTCAATTAAAGTAGCATTTCCCAATCCACGCAATTTAATTTTTTCAACATTTGAAAATTGAATTTCAGATTTTTCATCCAAACTAAACAAAATCGTCTCTTCAACACCGGTATCTAATAAAAAGGTTACAGGTACTCCATTAATTTCAAGTGGAATAAAAATGAGATTATTTATAAATTTAAAGGGAATGGATATAGATTTTCTTGAAGACATGTATTGAAATCCCTCTTGACCAAAACCCGAAAGACAAAACACAAAAAAGCATAAAAACAGAGCCTTCAACTTCATAAACTTTTTTCTCTAAAATTAAGAATTTATAAATTAAAAATCAATTCTTTAAATATATCCTAAAAAGGATTGGGTCTGAATAAAAAAAGTTGCAAATTTGCAATTCAAAAAAGTTTAATCATGCCAAAAATTTCAATTAAAGGGCAAAGTATGCCCGAATCACCCATTCGTAAATTAGTTCCTTATTCTGAAAATGCAAAAAAAAGAGGCATAAAAGTATACCATTTGAATATTGGGCAGCCCGATATTAAAACCCCTGAAGTAGCTTTAAATTCGATTAAAAATTTGGATATTTCGGTATTAGAGTACAGTCATTCAGCGGGATTTGAAAGCTACAGAAAAAAATTAGCTGCTCATTATCAAAAACAGCATATTCCAGTAAATGTTGAAGATATTATTATTACAACAGGTGGCTCAGAAGCTCTACTTTTTGCCATGGGAAGTACTATGGATAGTGATGATGAAATTATCATTCCCGAACCTTTTTATGCCAATTACAATGGATTTGCAACGGCATCCGGGGTTAAAGTAGTACCGGTAATTTCTACTTTAGAAGAAGGATTTGCCTTACCTCCTATTAGCGAATTTGAAAAATTAATTACCCCTAATACAAAAGCTATTTTAATATGTAATCCTGGAAATCCAACGGGTTATTTATATTCTCAAGATGAAATTTTACAATTGGCAGAATTGGTAAAAAAACATGATTTGTTTTTAATTGCCGATGAAGTATATAGAGAATTTACCTATGATGGTGACAAGCACTTCTCGGTAATGAATGTAGAAGGTATCGAAGAAAATGCTATAATGATAGATTCTGTTTCCAAAAGATACAGCATGTGTGGAGCTCGAATTGGATGTATTGTTTCCAAAAACAAAGCGGTAATGTCTACTGCCATGAAATTTGCTCAAGCTCGATTGAGCCCTCCAACATTTGCTCAGATTGCCAGTGAAGCTGCTCTTGACACTCCCGATTCGTACTTTAAAGAAGTTATTTCAGAGTACAAAGAACGAAGAGATATTCTTGTTAACGAACTTAATCAAATTGAAGGAGTCAAAGTTGCAGTACCCAAAGGAGCTTTTTATTGTATTGCAAAATTACCTGTAAAAAATGCTGATGCCTTTGCTCAATGGCTTTTAGAAAACTATAACTACAATGGTGAAACCGTTATGGTAGCCCCAGCTGCAGGTTTTTATTCTACTCCTGGTGTAGGATTAGATGAAGTACGTATTGCTTATGTATTGAATAAAGAAGACCTCAAAAAATCGGTTCAAATTCTAAAAGAAGCTTTAAAAGTTTACAATGACTAAAAAAAATCCAGTTCAAATGAACTGGATTTTTTTATTCTATATCTATTTTCCTGAACCATCCTAAATTCAATTCACCGTATCGTAAATTAATTTCAGAATTCAATGTAGTTCTATTGAATCTCAGTTGTACCGTTGAAGTTTGAACGATATAACTTTTTTCATCTTCAATAATTTGTACTACATCTTGATTGGTATAAGTATACGTTACATTATCAAACTTAAAAGTGATCAAATTTGCATTAACTTGTAAAAAATCTTGTGTATGAACCCCCTCATAATTACCTTTTAACCATTCGGGTACATCTAATGTTTTGACATCAGATTGTATTTCTTCTGTTTCACAGGAATGAAAAAGAAGTGAAAGAAGTATTAAAGGAACCAGTCTTTGCATTATCGTTTTAAGTTTAACTATTGCATAAAACTAATTCTTTTGTTTAGGTTCAACTATTTATATCGTTGAATAGTAAAAATAATCGTTGATTAAAAATAGGCATGTATTTTACCGATAAAAAAAACTCCCAATTATGAATTGGGAGTTTTTATTTTCTATCTATTTTATTATTAACGTTTTAAAGAGAAGTGAGATTTAAACACCTTAATTTGACCTTGTTCTTCATACTCTACTGTAAACCAATAATCCGTTGAAGGCAAGGGGTTTCCGTTATAGGTTCCATCCCATCCTAATCCTCTTGGACTGATTTGTTTGATGAATTT
>JANJWE010000269.1 GCA_024709705.1 Flavobacterium sp.
ATAAAATACCTCGTTTTATTTGTTTTATTGTATTTTGGAATCATCGTTGTGCTTTCGGTTATTTTTGGAATTATATACGCTCTCACAGTTTTGAAATGAAAAAAATATTCAAGTTTATTCTCAATACCGTTCCTAGGCCTCTTTTGATTCGATTGAGCTATGTAGCCAGACCTTTACTTGCTTTTGCACTTAGGGGAAATCGGTTTACCGATCCTATTGATGGGAAAAGTTTTCGGATGTTTTTGCCTTACGGCTACGGGAAGCAACGCAACAATGTACTATCACCCAGTACACTTTCTTTGGAAAGACATCGCTTGTTATGGTTATACTTGAACAATGAAACCGATTTTTTTACTGCTCCAAAAAAAGTATTGCATTTTGCCCCGGAACAGGCATTTTATAAACGTTTTAGAAATCAAAAGAATTTAGACTACACTACAACTGATTTATTTTCTCCGTTAGCAGATGTGAAAGCGGATATTTGCAATCTTCCGTTTGAAAACAATTCATTTGATGTAATTTTATGTAATCATGTTTTAGAACACATTCCCGATGACACCAAAGCCATGCAAGAATTGTATCGCGTTTTAAAACCCGGTGGAATGGGAATTTTTCAGATTCCACAGGATTTGTCCAGAGCTGTTACTTTTTCAGATGATACGATTACCGACGAAAAAGAGCGGGCTCAAATTTTTGGTCAATACGATCACGTTCGGGTGTATGGAAGAGATTATTTTGACAAATTGAGACACATTGGTTTTACCGTAATCGAGGAAGATTATACTTCGAAAATTACACCGGAACTAGTAGACAAATATTGTTTAGCAAAAGGAGAAATTATTCCGGTTTGTTTCAAATAAAAAAAATGCCTAGAAAAAATCTAGGCATTTTTAGTTAGGGTCTGTTTTATTACTCCGGCATTAACATAGCAATCACCTTATCTTTCGAAAGATATTTTTTGGCAACCGCTTGTATTTGTTCGGGTGTTATGGCATCGATTCGTTGTTCAAAAGATAAAATCTCGTCTATAGAACTATCATTAGAAAAAGCTCTTGTAAAATTGGCCATCCAATAATTATTCTGTTTGATTTTTTCTTTGTAGTCCAATTTTTCAGATTCTTTAAACTTGTTTACATCTTTTAAATCCGGACCGTTCTCAATAATTTTATTCAATTCTCTTAAAGCCGATTGAGTTAATGTTTCGGCATTTTCAGGACCACAAGGGAAATTGATGGTAAAATTATAACTGCCATTTGGTACTTTATTCATACTTCCTCGTGCACTGGCACCGTATACTCCACTTTCGTTCTCACGAAGCTCTTCGATTAATTTTATGGTTAAAACTTCACCGGCAGCTCGCAAAGCTAAAGCTTCTGCAGCATCGTATTTGGCGTCGCCATAAAACATGATATTTACTGTACTTTTGGGATCTTTTCCTTTATTGACAACCTTTTTCAAATCGCCACGTAACATTCGGTAACCTAAATCTACCGGTTGTTCTTTGGTATTTGTTGCGGGTAACGAAGCCAAGTAACTGGTAGCAAAATCCTCAAGAACAGCCTCATCTAAATTTCCAACAAAGAAGAAATGAAAGTCCCCGGCATTGGCAAAACGCTCTTTATATTTGGCATAAGCCAATTCGTAACTTGTATTTTCCCAAGCTTTGTCATCGGGTAAAATTCCATTAAATCTAGGATTGTTTTGATTTAAATAAGCATAAAGTTCTTGTTGAAAATGCATGGTTGGCATGGCTTTCATGTTGGCCATAAAACCGTTTTGTTTGATTTTAAAACTTTCAAAAGCTTCTTTATCAAAATTCAAATCGGTAAAATAGGCATAGACCATTTGGAACAAATATTCTAAATCTTTGGGAGCTGCTGAACCTCTGAAACCCTCTTGAGTTCCACCTACATAAGGATTTACACGAGCTATTTTTCCGGTCATGAACTTGTTGATGTCATTTAATTTCATTCCAGAGAATCCGGCTTCTGAAAGACCACCCATAGCCCATTGTACTTTGGCATAATCTTCATTTGAAATTAAATTTGTACCACCAAAACTTAGGGCTTCAAATAAGATTTCATCGTTTTTAAAATCGGTTTTTTTGAAAGTAACCTTTGCACCATTCGATAAAGTCCATGTTTTAGATCCTACTTTGTCATTGGATTCTCTTTTGGTAATTGATCCCTTTTTTACAGGATTTCTCAGTAAACTTTCGGCAACATCTTCATCTACATAGGCTTTTAAGGAGCTTGGGTCTACGATTATAGAAGCCAAAACTTCATCTTCGGTTGGTTTTTTCAACCCTTCTTTTTCCGGACCGGTCAAAACAACAACACGATTATCATCTTTAATATAATCATTAATCAAGGCATTTGTTTCTTGCACCGTAATTAAGGGCAACATTTTTTGCATGGTTGTAAAGGTCCATTCAATTCCGGGAATGGGATTGTTTTCTAAGAAATTGCTTTGGTATTGCCATACAAAATTTTCAGATTCCATTTTGTCTTTTTCTTTGAACTGTTGTTCAATTTGAGAAAGGAATTCTGTTTTAGCCCGATCTAATTCTGATTGTGTAAATCCGAAAGCTTTCACTCTTTCGTTTTCTTGAACCAATACCTTTAAAGCATCCAACTGCTTGTCTTGGGGTACCATAGCAAAAGACTGAAAAGCGTTTTTAGTTTTGGCAAAAGTTCCCCCATAATAAGAATAACCATAGGTAAAAGGAGGATTTGGTGAATTTTGAAGTTCGCCTAATCGGTTATTCAACATAGTCGAAAACAAACCAATTACCAATTGTTCTTTAAAATCACCTATCGTTTTTACAACTTTAGGTTCTTTATAATCTTTATACAACAGTTGAACTTGAGTATAGGCTGCTTCAGGGTCACTTTCTACGGCTACAAAGGTTTCTTTGTGATTAGGCACATCAAATTTGGCTCTAGGTTTCTCGTTTTTTGGATTTTTGTAGGAAGAGAAATGAGAAATGATTTTTTTCTCCATTTCGGCTACATCAATATCACCCACAACAATAACACTCATTAAATTGGGTCGGTACCAATCTTTGTAAAAATTAACCACTTTATCATAGGTGAAATTTTCCAGAATTTCTTTTTGACCAATGGGCAATCGTTTTGCATAATGCGAATTGTACATCATTTTTGGCATAAATCTGCCCATCATTCTTTTATCTGCACCAAGTCCGATGCGGTATTCTTCAAGAACTACACCTCGCTCTTTATCAATTTCTTCAGGCGTTAAAGTGGTATTAAAAGCCCAATCTTCCAAAATTTGAAATCCTTTGGATAACTTTTCTGGATCATTTGAAGGAATAGGCAAAAAGTAAACGGTTTCGTCAAAGCTGGTATAAGCATTTAAATGTTGACCAAACTTCACACCAATACTTTGTAAATAATCTACCAAAGCATTTTTTGGAAAGTTTTTGGTGCCATTAAAACACATATGTTCCATAAAATGAGCCAAACCTTGTTGGTCATCATTTTCCAAAATAGAACCGGCGTTAATTACAAGTCGTAAATCAACTTTATTTTCCGGTTTTGCATTTTTTCTGATGTAGTAGGTTAGACCATTTTTTAGTTTTCCAACTTTTACAGAAGGATCTTTGGGAATAGGACTGTCTAACTTTAGTTCTTGTGCCAATACAAGTGATGGCAAAGCTAAAAGAAATAGAAATAGTTTGTTAAGTTTTTTCATATGAAGTATTTAAAGTATTAAAACTATACTAAAACTTCATTAATACCAAGATATTGTGTTTTCTTTAACGAAAAAACCTACTTTTAGAATCATTCTAAAATAAGACTTTCAAAATTAGGGGTTTTGAATTGTTGTATTGAATTTTGCTCATCCGTATAAATCAACAACACATACAAATCATTTCTGTCTTTCAGGAACTCTTGGATTTGTAGAAAATCCATAACCATAAAAGCCGTTGCATAACCATCAGCATCAATACAGTTTTTAGCCAAAACCGTTGCACTTAAAACTTTACTTTGTAATGATAGTCCGGTTTTGGGATTGATAATGTGGACAAATTTTTCACCGGTGAGCGAGTCTGTTTTTACTTTTCGATAATTTCCGGATGTTGCCATTCCAAGGTTTTCTAACTTGATTTTGGCTATCAAGGTACGTTCCTCCGGAGATTGTGTGGGATCATCAATACCAATAACCCAATTTTTATTTTCAATTGTATTTTTACCAAAAGCTACAATTTCGCCACCAATTTCTACTATTCCGTTTTCAATACCTTTAGATTTTAAAAAATCTACAACCACATCTACCGAATAACCTTGAGCAATCGCATTAAAATCAAAGTAGGTTTGTGGGAACTTTTTTGAAATTGTTCGGTTTTCATTGAGACGAACTTTATCAAAACCAACATACTGTAATAAACTGTCAATTTTGGCAGTATTTAAATCAATTTTTTGCTTTTTGGGACCAAAGCCATACGCATTAACCAAAATCCCAATGGTGGGATCAAAAAGCCCTTCTGTTTCTCTATAAATTCGTGAAGATACTTCAAACGTCTTTATGAAAAAGTCATCCACAAAAACTGTACTATCTCCTTCATTAATTTTGGATATTTTAGAGTCTGGTCTGTATGTAGAAAGCGACATATCGAATGCCAGTAAAAGTGAATCAATACTTTTTTTAGAAATATTTTCTGTAACAGAAATATATTTAACAGCATAAGTACTTCCTTGAGCTTCTCCTTGAATGGTATAAATTGTTTCTTTTTCTTCCTTTTGACAAGCAAAAATTAAAAAAACAAAGCAACTTAAACTAACTAATTTCTTTAATTCCATTGTAATTGATGATGTAATCCTCATTTTTAAAAAGTGGTTTTTCAAAGTCGGCAGCATTGGCTATGCCAACACCTGCATAGAGTACTTTGGCTTTTAATTTTTGGGCATGACGTTTAAAAGTTTCCATCCATAACACATCATAATCCTCCGGATTTTCGGGATAACTATATACCGTAACCAAAACGAAATGCAAGGTGTTTGTAGGTTTATCAACACATACAAATTGAGGATGCCGTTTCAATTGACTGTTCACGGCAATAAACTCAAAACCTTTGGTTTCAAGATCTTTTCCCACATGATTCATGGCGATGTTGTGTAACTCTTGTTGCGATAAAATTTCCATGATGTAAAAGTAAATAGAAAACCAGAAAACGATTCTTAAAGAAAACAAAAAACCATTAAGAAATTAAGAATATCAAGTATTGAAACTTAAAAACTTAACTACTTAATGGTTTAAGTATTTGAAAGATAAAATAAATTATCCTCCGAAGTCGTCGAAACGAATATTTTCCGGATCTAAACCAAAGTCTTCACCCATTTTTTGAACGGCTTTGTTCATCATTGGTGGTCCACAGAAGTACAATTCAATATCTTCCGGGTTTTCGTGTTTAGATAAATAATTATCAATTACAACATTGTGAATGAATCCAACAAATCCATCTCCTTCTCCATCTACTCCATCTTTTACTTTCCAGTTATCTTCCGGAAGCGGTTCTGATAAAGCCAAATAGAATTTAAAGTTCGGGAAGTCTTTTTCTAACGCTCTGAAATGGTCGGTATAGAACAATTCACGTTTAGAACGACCACCATACCAATACGTAACTTTTCTACCTGTTTTCACAGTTCTGAAAAGGTGATACAAATGCGAACGCATAGGAGCCATTCCGGCACCACCACCCACGTACAACATTTCAGCTTCTGATTCGTTAATAAAGAACTCTCCATAAGGACCTGAAACGACTACTGGGTCACCTGCTTTTCTAGAGAAAATATAGGAAGAAGCAATACCTGGGTTCACTTTTGCCCAACCGTTGATATTTCTATCCCATGGTGGAGTAGCTACCCGTACATTCAACATAATTTTTCTTCCTTCGGCTGGGTAAGAAGCCATTGAGTAGGCTCTTTCAACTGTTTCCGGATTTTTCATAACCAAAGGCCATAAGTTAAACTTATCCCACTCGGCTTTAAATTTGTCGGGTTCTCCCGGGTGCTCAACTGGGTGAGCCGTAATATCAATATCTGAGTATTTTACTTCACATTTTGGAATTTCAATTTGAATATAACCACCTGCTTCATAATGCATATCTTCTGGTAATTCAACAATAAATTCTTTGATAAAGGAAGCCACACTATAATTTGAATATACTTTAGCTTCAAATTTTTTGATACCAAAAACTTCTTCTGGTACTTCAATAACCATGTTACTTTTTACTTTCACTTGGCAACCCAATCTCCAACCTTCAGCTAATTCTTTACGGCTAAAGTGAGGAATTTCAGTAGGTAGAGCTTCTCCACCTCCATCTAATACTTTACATTTACATTGGATACAAGTTCCACCACCACCACAAGCCGATGGTAAGAAAATTTTACTGGAACCTAAAGTAGATAACAAAGTACTTCCGGAACCTACTTCAATTTCGTTTTCTCCGTTAATTTTAATCTTCACAGGACCTGAAGGTACCAATTTTGCTTTGGCAAAAAGAATAATCCCTACCAAAATCAATAATAAAATCATAAAGGCAATAACGGTAGTGGAAATTAATCCACCTGTGCTAACTTCTAATGCTATCATTATTCCTGAATATTATTTGTTAATGAATCATTTACTGTTGCAGCAGAATCAATGATTTCTAGAGAATTAGAAATTTCTTCTGATGGAACTACATTTTCAACTACTTCTTTTTTAGGGGCAGGTTCATCACCACCGGTTAACATACCACCAAAAGACATAAATCCGATTGCCATTAAACCTGTTAAAATAAAAGTCATTCCCAATCCTCTGAAAGCCGGAGGAACGTTAGAATATCTAATTTTTTCTCTAATAGCTCCAATAGCAACAATCGCTAAGAACCACCCTATACCGGAACCAAGCCCGTAAACAGTTGCCTCAGTAATTGTAGCAAAATCTTTTTGTTGCATAAACAATGAACCCCCAAGTATTGCACAATTAACCGCAATAAGTGGTAAAAAGATTCCTAATGAATTATATAAAGCCGGAGCAAATTTTTCAACAATCATTTCAACTAATTGTACCATTGTGGCTACAGTTGCAATAAATAAAATAAAGGTTAAAAAACTTAAATCATAATCAGCATATTCTTCGCCTAACCATGTTAAAGCACCTGGACGAAGTAAATATTTATCTAATAAATAATTTAACGGAACAGTGATTACTTGAACAAATATAACTGCTGCACCTAATCCAACAGCGGTAGATACTTTTTTAGAAACCGCTAAGTACGAACACATTCCTAGGAATGTAGCGAAAATCATATTTTCAATGAAAATTGATTTTAAAAATAATTCTAATAATTCCATTTCTTAGTTTGTTTCTATTAAATTTTTATTTCTTGAACGTTGGAAACCAATAATCAAACCTAGAGTAATCAAAGCCATAGGAGCCAATAACATAAAACCACTATTTTCATAACCTAAAGCATACAAACCGGTTTTTTCAACTGGATCTCCTAATACCGGAATTCCAAATAATTTTCCGGAACCTAATAATTCACGAAAGAATCCAACGATAACTAATATTAATCCATATCCTGTCGCATTACCAACTCCATCCAAAAAAGATTTCCAAGGTGTGTTACCTAGGGCAAATGCTTCAAAACGTCCCATGATGATACAGTTGGTAATAATTAACCCCACGAAAACCGAAAGTTTCTTTGCTAAATCCGGCACATAGGCTTTTAAGGTTAAATCCACTATAATTACCAAAGCAGCAACAACTACTAATTGAGCAATGATACGAATGGAAGAAGGAATTACATTACGCATTAAAGAAATAACCACGTTACCTACACCCAATACAAAGATTACAGACAATGCCATAATCACAGAAGCGTTAAGTTCGGCAGTAATTGCTAAAGCAGAACAAATTCCTAATACTTGAACCGTAACGGGATTGTTATCTGTTAAAGGGTCTTTTACTAATCCGATGTTTTTCTTTGAAAACAAAGGTTCTTTTTCTGATGTATTAGCCATGGTTTATTTTTTTAATGTTTCAAAATATGGCAAGTATAAACTAATGCCTGAATTTATCATTGCTCCTACTCCATTTCCGGTAATAGTTGCACCTGAAATAGCATCTACTTGATTATCTGTTTTATCTTCATTGTTAGGGTCACCATTTGATTTAGAAATTTCAATTCCTTTGAAATTTCCGGTTGCATCAAAAAGGTTTTCGCCTTTGAAGTCATCTCTAAAGAAAGGTTCAGTGATATTAGCTCCTAAACCTGGGGTTTCGGCTTTGTGATCAAAATACACTCCATTTAAACTTTTCAAATCGTCATTAATGGCAATATAACCCCAAATGGCATCCCAAAGACCATTACCTCTAACTGGTAAAATGTAAATGGTTTTTCCATCTTTTTCAGCTACAAATAAGGGTAAACGTTGCGTTTGTCCTTTTTTGGCAGCTTCTTGTTCTTTTTTTACATCAATCAAATAAGCCATAGCATCGTCAGCCACCTCAGTTCCGGTGATTACTTTTTGCTCTTTGATATATTGTGTAAACATTTCTGAAGCATTGGAACGATTAGCATCAACACCAATAGCTGATAAAATATCAATCTGAGCTTTTACTTGATCGTTCTTCACACGTAGGTCTTTGGTGAAATTGGCAAATAAAGCCAACAACGCCCCTACCACTACAACTAATACTACCGCAAAAATTATAGTATATCCGTTTGAATCTGTACGTTTTGACATAATATTAGGTAGTTTTAACTTTTAAACGTTTCATTCTTCTTTTCACATTCGCTTGTACCACATAATGGTCAATCGTTGGAGCAAATACATTCATTAAAATAACCGCCATCATAACTCCTTCTGGATAAGCCGGATTGAAAACGCGAATCATAATACTGAAAAACCCGATTAAGAAACCGTAAATGATTTTACCGGTAGCCGTTTGAGCCGCAGAAACCGGATCGGTAGCCATATAAACAATACCAAACGCAATACCTCCTACAATCAAGTGCTGCCAAAATGGGAAAGCCATTAAACTGTAGAACTTGCTCGATTCTGTTATTACACCTGCATCTACAATGTTATTGAAAATTAATCCCATAACAGCTGCTCCAACTACAGCAGAAATCATAATTCTGGCACTTCCGATACCTGAGGCAATTAAGATTGCGGCACCTACTAAAATCAAGAACGTAGAAGTTTCCCCTACTGAACCAGGGATAAATCCAAAAAACATATCTGAAACAGAATAGCCTACTTCTTTGTTTGCGGCTAAAGTCCCTAAAATCGTCTCACCTGAAATAGCATCTGTTCCGGCAGCATTTTTCACTCCATCAACTGCTCCATGCACCCATACTTTATCTCCAGACATCCAAGCTGCCCAGTTAAAAAACAAGAATGCACGAATAGTAAGAGCCGGATTCAATACATTCATTCCGGTTCCACCAAACAATTCTTTCCCAATAATTACACCAAATGCTACAGCTACAGCTAACATCCATAAAGGCAAATCAATTGGCATAATTAACGGAACTAACATTCCGGTAACTAAATACCCTTCTTCTACTTCGTGTTTTTTTACAGTAGCAAAAATAAACTCAATACCTAGTCCAACTCCGTATGAAACGGCAAGCATAGGAATGATTTTGCTAAAACCAACCCAAAAGTTATCCAAATTCCAAAAATCGGTTGAAAAAAACGACATCCCTGAAGGAAATCCATTTATTTGACCGTAATGTTGAAACCCGGCATTAAACATTGCAAAAATCAACACCGGCACCATAGCCATGATAACCGTGTTCATTACCCTTTTTAAATCCGCTGCATCACGCACGTGAGCTCCGGAATGCGTAGTAATATTGGGCATATAAAGAAAAGTATGCAAGGCGTTGAAAGACTGTTCCATCTTGGTTCCGCGGTACTTTTCTTTTAAATTATGTAAATTTTGTTTTAAACTCATTTTTGTGATATTTTAAGTTGAAATGAATTAACCCACTTCTTTAATCATTACATCCAATCCGTTTCGTACAATGTGTTGGTGATCTTGTTTTGATACACAAACATATTCCGTAAGAGCAAAATCTTCCGGTGCCACTTCATAAATACCCAACGCTTCCATTTGATCGATATCTTTCACCAAAATGGCTTTCAACAATTGCATCGGATAAATATCAAGCGGACATACTTTTTCATACTCTCCGGTTAACACAAAACCTCTGTGTTCGCCGTTGGTATTGGTATTCAAATCGTATTTTTTACCTGGTGTTAAGAATGAGAACATTCCGGCACGGTAAACACTAAACTTGTTGGGTCTAGGCAAATTCCAGCCAAAGAAATCGTAATCGTCACCTTCAGGAATTGCTGTTATCTGAGTGTGGTAAAACCCAACACCGTCTGATGCTGATTTTTTATCTCCGGTTAATACATCACCACTGATAATTCTGTAATTACCGTTCTTCAAATTAGCATTCACAACATCAGCCACTTGAGCTCCCATTTTGGCTACAACATAACCTGGTTTTTCAAATCCGGTACCTGCAAGAGCCAACGTTCTTTCTAAGTTTACCTTTCCGGTTAAGAATAATTCTCCTATAATGGCAACGTCTTCAATTTGAACCACCCAAACTTTTTCACCTTTATTAATAGGATCAATTTGAGCAATTTGAGTAGAAACCAAACCAATAGGATGTTTTCCGTAACCTTTGTGTACTTCGGCTTTAATACCATCAGGCATAAAGCTAGCGTCAGGCGACACGGTCACGTGAACTTTTCCGGAAGTTAATTTTTGAAGAGCATCAAAACCGGCTTTCAAGGCTTCTTTCTTTCCTTTCAATGTAAAATTCAAATCAGACGCTAAAGGTGCCGAATGAATAGCAGAAACAAAGATGGACTTGGGAGTATCAGCCGAATTTGCAATAACATCATAGGGACGTTGTTTAACAAATGGCCAACAACCGGATACCAATAAATGTGCTTTTACTTCTTCCGTTGATAAATCATTTGGATTTTTAGGACTATGCTCTACAAAAGTATCCTGAGCATCGGCTAAGATGGTGATTTCCAAAATCACTCTTTTTTCACCTCTTTTGATCTCTTGGATTTTTCCGCTTACCGGAGAAACAAACTTTACTTTCTCATCAGATTTAGAATAGAAAATAACATCACCGGCTTTCACACTTTCGCCTTCTTTCTTTACCATTTTTGGCACAACACCATGAAAATCAGAAGGTTTGATAGCATAGACTTTCGAGCGGGATATATCAGAAATTTTTAATTCTGCCTCACCCTTCAACTTAAGG
Source organism: Flavobacterium sp. (assembly GCA_024709705.1). Taxonomy (GTDB): domain Bacteria; phylum Bacteroidota; class Bacteroidia; order Flavobacteriales; family Flavobacteriaceae; genus Flavobacterium. The sequence goes on from JANJWE010000269.1 coordinate 11,318, forward strand.
TCTAAACCTTTTTTAATTCGAATGTCTTTGGACATATTTTATGAAGATATAATTAGTAAATAGTTTACATAATTTCAAACGGTGCAAATTTAAAAATTTAAATACAATTGCTCTATTGAATTAACAAATGTCTAATGGATTTTTATTTATTTATAATCATTTTAAATAGTACAAACCAAATCCTTTGAATTCAAACTATAAAAATTGAAAAAAATCATTAAAAAAGTCCCAAAAGAGTGGGCTTTTACAATACAAATAAAAAAATGGCATTCTTTATGTATACAATTTGTAGTATATTTACATTCAAATAAAAAGGAATTTATGCTACAAAAAATAAGTACTTTAATAGGAATTGTTTTTTCTTTTGCTCTTTATGCTCAACCGGAACAGGAAGTAAATCCTCCTTATAACATTAAAACGATTAGTTTTATCCAAGCTAATCAAAATGTGATTCCCATTTTTAGACTGGGCGATTCGTTTCAATTTGTTTTTGATGATTTGTATGGGGACGAAGCGAACTATTACTACACTGTAACCCATTGTGACTACGATTGGAAAAAATCACAACTCAATATCAACGAATACATACAAGGTCTCGACAATCAGAGAATTATTGATTACCAAAACTCTTTTAACACGTTACAACTCTACTCACATTACAGAATATCTTTTCCCAATCAATTTACCAGAGGTTTTAAAGTAAGTGGAAATTACATGTTGAAAATTTGGAACAACAACCAAGAATTGGTTTTTTCCAGAAAATTTATCTTATACGAAGATTTAGTAGCCGTGCCCATGCAAGTAAGAAGTGCACGGGACGTTCGGGTTTTAAATCAGAAACACAATTTAGAATTCACAATAAAACCCAACAATCTATTGTTGCAAAATCCGGTACAGAATGTAAAAATCTTATTACTTAAAAATGGAATTTGGAATACCGCCATTACCAATATCAAGCCCATGTTTACCATAGGAAATGATTTGGTTTACAAATACGATAAAGAAACCCAATTTTGGGCAGGCAATGAATTTTTATTTTTTGACAACAAAGACCTTCGAAATGCAGTAAACAGCATACGATCTATAGATTTAAAAGGTATTTACAACTCCTATCTTTTTACCAATCAGGCCAGAGGGGCAAAAGATTACACCTTTTTTCCAGATGCCAATGGAAACTTTGTTGTACGAAGTGTTCAATCTAGAGAAGATGTCAATACCGAAGCCGATTATGCATGGGTGTTTTTCAGTTTGGAAGCTCCATCGTATTTTGGCAAAAAAGATATTTACATTACCGGAATGTTTAACAATTATGCTCTAACTCCAGAGTATAAAATGGATTTCAATAAAGAAAAAGGCATTTATGAAAAAGCTCTCATTATCAAACAAGGCTTTACCAACTACCAATTTACATTGGCAGACTCAAAGGGAATTGTAGACGAAGCAAATGCTCTTGACGGCAATTATTTTCAAACTGAAAACAACTATTTTTGCATGGTTTATTACAGAGCCAACAACGACCGTTTTGATAGAGTTATAGGTAAAGGTATTGCCAATTCTACTGATATAATCAAATAGAAATGCCCGAAGAAAGACAAATTAAAAATTACAGAGGCATAAAGTGCTCCAATTGCAATCATCCTTTGGATGTGTCTGACAAATATTGCCCAAATTGCGGTCAGAAAAACTCAACCAAAAGACTATCAATAAAAGATTTTGTAGATGAGTTTTTGGCCAATTTTTACGCCTATGATTCCAAAATTAAAAGAACGGTAATTTCATTATTTTCCAAACCCGGTAAAGCTGCCTTAGAATTTACCCAAGGCAAAAGACAATTTTATGCCAATCCTTTCAGGTTTTACCTGAGTATATCACTAGTCTATTTTATTCTAAGCGGAATCACTCAAAAATTTTCAGATCAAACTATAGTCGATTTAGATCAAAGCAAACTTTATAACTCAACACCAATTGACTCCTTAAAAAACAACATTCAAGAAACCCAAAACGATTCAATTGTTGCAAATCAAGACGAAACAAATCTCATAGACTCTGTGTTTAATAAAAAACCCAAGTTGTACACAGAAAAAGAACTTGAAAAATATTCTTTCTTCAGAAGAAACATTCTTAAAATTAAAACGTATTCCAACTTTTTAGATATTTCTAAAACAACCTATCCACCCAAAATATTAGATACATTAAAGCACGACAACACAAAGTGGAATAGATACTTATTAAAAAAAACCTATCAATTTTCTAAAATCATGATGTCTGATAAAACCGGAAAATTAGGCATAACCGATTATTTTAAATTTTTAGAAGATAAAATTCCTTTCATTCTGTTTGTATCACTCCCTTTTTTAACTATTGTTTTTGCTCTTATATATTTCAGAAAAAAACTGTATTATGCAGAGCACATGGTATTGGTTTTCAACCTAATGACTTTCTTATTTCTACTACTTTTGTTTGATGAAATCATAAATATATTCATTAATTTTGATCTTTCCGTCTTAATCGCATTGGGTTATCCCTTTTATTTTTACAAAGCCTTAAGAAATTTTTATCAACAAAGTAGATGGAAAACAATTTTAAAATTTGTAATTTTGACATTCATTTTACCAATAACTGCTTCATTTGTAGCACTATTCGTAATGCTTGTCGGTTTTTTATTTTATTAATATGGTTTCTCAAATTACAAGAGGCATTAAAATTTCAGTTTCCACTAGTTTTGAAGGCACTTACTTTAAAAACTACAAGCTTCACTTTGCCTTTAGTTACCATATAACTATTGAAAATCACAGCAAAGACTCTGTACAACTCATGTCGCGTCACTGGGAAATATTCGATTCATTAAATCAATTAGAAGTGGTTGATGGCGAAGGTGTTATCGGAAAAAAACCGGTTCTTAAACCCGGTGAACACCACACCTACAGTTCCGGGTGTTTGCTTTCTTCACCTTTTGGAGCGATGAAAGGTCATTTCAACATGATTAATTTCACCACTACCCGAAATTTTAAAGTCATTGTTCCCACTTTCAAACTTAGTGCTCCATTTGCATTAAATTAATTTTTTCAAGCTGTTCCCGCAATACGTTATAAGCTTTTGCACCAAAAGGCTTCCTGCCTGCCGTTAGGCATGGTCCACTTCTATCGGGGCTATGCGAGAGTACTAACAATTCCTTAAAATAGAAAAAGAGTTGTAAAAAATTCAAAAAAACCTTTGTACTTTTGTTTTCCATTACATAATTCACATTGAAAGAATTATTTAATTACCAAAATGTCTAATAATCAAACAACACACTTATGTTAAAAGGATTTTTTCACGTACCCAAAGCCATTAACGAACCCGTAAAAACATACGCTCCTAACAGTCCGGAAAAAACAGCTGTTTTAGCAGCTTACAAAGAAATGTGGAACAGCCAAATCGATGTGCCTCTATATATTGGTAGCGAAGAAATTCGTACAGGAAACACCCGTAACATGAGTGCACCACACGATCACAAACACATCGTGGGAACTTATCATTTGGCAGAAAAAAGTCATGTAGAAAAAGCCATTTCTAATGCTTTAGCCTCGCGAAAAGCTTGGGCTGCCCTACCTTGGGAACAACGTGCTGCCATTTTCTTAAAAGCAGCCGAGTTAATTGCCGGACCGTATCGTGCCAAAATCAATGCCGCAACGATGATTGCTCAATCCAAAACCATTCACCAAGCCGAAATTGATGCTTCCTGTGAATTGATTGACTTTTTGCGTTACAATGTAGAATTCATGACACAAATATATAACGACCAACCTACTTCTGATTCATCGGTTTGGAACCGTGTTGAGTACCGTCCGTTAGAAGGTTTTGTATATGCTATTACTCCTTTCAATTTCACAGCAATTGCTGCTAATCTTCCTGCCAGTGCAGCCATGATGGGTAATGTGGTTGTATGGAAACCAAGCGATAGTCAAGTTTTCTCTGCAAAAATTATCATTGATGTTTTCAAAGAGGCTGGAGTTCCGGATGGTGTTATTAATGTTGTTTTTGGAGACCCCGTGATGATTTCAGATACTATTTTCGAGCATCCCGATTTTGCCGGAATACACTATACCGGCTCTACCTTTGTATTTAAAGAAATCTGGAAAAAAATCGGAACCAACATCCATAAATACAAAACCTACCCAAGAATCGTTGGTGAAACGGGTGGAAAAGATTTTGTTTTAGCTCATCCTAGTGCCAACGTAAAACAAGTCGTAACCGGTTTAATTCGTGGAGCCTTTGAATTTCAGGGACAAAAATGTTCGGCTGCTTCAAGAGCTTATATCCCAAAAAGTTTGTGGCCAGCCGTTCATGCCGAATTAAAATCGGAAATGGCAACCATCAAAATGGGTTCACCGGAAGATTTTTCAAATTTCTTTACCGCAGTAATTCATGAGGGTTCGTTTGATAAATTAGCTCAATTTATCGATCAAGCAAAAAAAGATTCTGATGCCGAGGTAATCATTGGCGGTAATTATGACAAATCTGTTGGCTATTTTGTGGAACCCACGGTTATTTTAACTACCAATCCCAAATATGCTACCATGGAAACCGAATTATTCGGTCCCGTTTTGACCCTTTATATTTATGACGATGCAAATTGGAAAGAAACCTTGAAATTAATTGACGAAACCTCGGAATACGCCTTAACCGGAGCGGTATTCAGTCAAGATCGATATGCTATTACCGAAGCTACACAAGCTTTAGAAAACAGTGCCGGAAATTTCTACATCAACGACAAACCAACCGGAGCTGTAGTAGGTATGCAACCTTTTGGAGGTGCCAGAGCTTCAGGAACCAATGACAAAGCCGGTTCGGCCCAAAACCTGTTGCGTTGGGTTTCACCTAGAACTATTAAAGAAACTTTCGTTACTCCGGAAAATTACAGATATCCTTTTTTAGGTTAAATTAAGACTATTTTGAAAATATATGAAGTCCGAATGTTAAATCTTCGGACTTTTTTTTATTTTTGATAGTGAAATTTCAAAACAATTCAAAACCATAAAAAACTGCCAATGAAAACAAAAATTACTACCTGTATCGCTTTATTTTCCGCTTTAATTTCATTTGCCCAAAATGGTGAATACGATTTGTTAAGAGAACACACCCAAACGAAGATTCTTTACAATCAAGTTTTTGAAATCTCAAAAATCACCACGCAAGAACGAAAAGAGGTTTCTACCCAATACTTTAAACAAGTCTATCACGAAATCCAACGTGCTGATTTTTTAAATCGATTGCCGGAATACCAAACCTTAAAAAAGCAAGCAGATGAAGCAAATTTCTCATCGGAAATCCCATTGGCTTTACTAATTTCAGAATTTGAAACGCTAAACCCTGAAGCCATTGCACAAGGTGCTATTACCAAAAACAATTCAAAATACATTGTTACCAATCCCCATTTTAAGCTTTTTCAAAATCATCAAACCACATTGATGGCACCATTGGTTGGTAAAACTAAATTTTCATCTATTTCTCTGGTTTTAAAAGAAAAAAATATTTACAACACCACCTCAAAATCAATTGCATACATTCATTACAAAACAAGCAATCAAAAACAATGGTCTGTATTAATTCCAAACCAGGCCTTCGCATTGCAATTAAATCCTTCCGATGCAAATCAAATCCATTTTCGCGTTACTTTTACTAATGGTGATTCCAAAACGATAACATCCACTATTCAGCTGGAAAATCAGTCAAAAAATTCGTTTAGAGCTACATCTGCCATTCAGGCAACAGCCATTACAAGCACCATTCCGTATCAAGGTTTTGGTGAAAACCAAGCATACTTTGGTCAAGGTGAATATGAGATTTTCTTGGATAATGTAGACCAAGTTTTAGACAAACCCCTATTTGTGGTTGATGGTTTTGACCCCGGTGATACCCGAAATACAACTGCCATTTACAGTTTGTTGAACTTTGGTAATACCGGTGAAAACTTAGCCGATTTGGTGAGAAATGAAGGATTTGACATAGTAGTAGTAAACTTCCCTATATATAGCCCACAAAACGGAGTAACTATTGATGGAGGTGCCGATTTTATTCAGCGAAATGCATTCGTTTTAGTAGAAATAATTAACCAAATCAATGCTATTAAAACAGGATCACAACCTAATGTGGTTATTGGCCCCAGCATGGGAGGTTTAATCTCCAGATATGCTTTGCGTTATATGGAACAAAACAATTTAGTTCACGACACCCGACTTTACATTTCGTTTGATTCACCACATTTGGGGGCTAACGTTCCCATTGGATTTCAGCATTTATTTAATTACTTAGCTTTTGGCCCAGTTGGCGATGTAACACTTCAAGAGGTTGTAAATGGATTATTAAGAAGTCCGGCTGCCAAACAAATGTTGGTTGATCATTTGGATGGCCATTTGCAATCCGGAAGTGCAACAGAATTTAACAACGCCCTACAACTCCCTGTTGGAGCTCCCAATTTTAGGAATGCCTTCCAAAACGAATTGAACACCATGGGTTTTCCAACTCAAACCAGAAATGTTTCTATTTCTAACGGAAGTGGAAATGGAACTACAACTGGTACACCGGGTATGTTTGTTTTAAATGATTTTATTATCAATGCATCAGCAACCGAGCGTGCCCGAATCGATTTGCGTTTTACGCCTCCAGCCGGTGTATCCAATCAATTGGTAAGCCGGTTTAGAGCTCAAACTCTTTTGTTTTCTACATGGATAACCTTACTCACAAGTCAAGCCAATGCCGCATCACCAGCTACATCGTCGGGTTTTGATTCAGCTCCGGGAGGCACTTTCTCATTTGGAGATTTTGCTGGAGGTCCGGATGCCGACCCGCTTATTGAAGATTTCATTGCTAATTTAGAAATAGATCGATTTTGCTTTATCCCAACATTGAGTTCATTGAGCATTTCAGACCCTAATTGGTACAGCATTGTACCCGGAGCATCAGCTACTCCTTTTGCTGCCATTTATGTTCCAACGGTAAATGAAGATCACATAACCCTAACACAAGGTAATGTTACATTTGCTTTGAATGAAATTCTAAACGAACCATTAGCTATTGAACAACCCAATTGGAACGATAACTTGGTTGTTAAAAACCCCATTAAAAATACGATTGAAATTTATAGTTCAAACTTACTTTCAAACGCAACACTTTCCATTTTTGATGCTTCCGGAAAAAGAATATTCAGTCAAAACAACATTTCATTTGAAGGAAATTATCAATTGGATATCCATTTGTCAAACGGATTTTACTTAATCAAAATTGAAACTGCAGAGAGAAGTTTTGTGCAGAAATTGATTAAAAATTAATTTTATTCTCATAAAATTTAGCCACGAATGCACTAATAAATTTGTGCATTCGTGGTTTTATACTTTAAACTTCAATGGCAAATGCACCACTTTTTTTGTCTCAAAGAATTCTTCTGTAAAATAATCGGATAAATTGTAGAGAGTGGCTTTTGGAAAATCTTTTAACTCATCCGTCAAATCGCCTCCTTTTAGATATAAAATTCCGTTTTTTAATGCGTGATTGTTTTGTTTTTTGATTTTATTCTTTACCCAAGAAACAAAATCAGGCATATTGGTAACGGCTCTGCTTACAATAAAATCAAACTCCCCTTTGACATTCTCGGCACGTATTTGTTCGGCTTTTACATTTTTTAAATCTAACGCAGATGCCACTTCATTTACCACTTTAATTTTTTTGGCAATCACATCAATCAAATAAAAACGGGTTTCCGGAAACAAAATCGCTAATGGAATTCCCGGAAAACCACCTCCGGTTCCCACATCTAAAACCGTAGATTTCGGTTGAAATTCCATCACTTTGGCAATACCTAAAGAATGCAAAACATGTTTCACATACAATTCGTCAATATCCTTACGGGAAATCACATTGATTTTGGCATTCCAATCGGGATACAATTCACTCAATTTTTCGAACTGATGAACCTGATTTTCAGATAAATTAGGAAAATACTTTAGAATTTCTTCCATCTTGAACAATTTTTAACAAAAGTAAACATTTTGGTGTTGAAATTTTATCAAAAGTTACACGTTATGAACTAGATTAATACTTAACTTTGAAAAAATTTTTTTAATTACATGAATACCACCATTCCCACTTTTTCTAAACAAGACAATCTTAAGTTTTTTAGAACCCTAAACAGTCGAGTAAATAACTATTTCAAAGAAAACAATCTTCAAAAAACCGGAAATTGGAAGCTTCATCTTAAAACCATAGTGATGTTTTCAATTTTTCTTACCCCTTATTTTTTCCTTCTAGCTATGGATATGCCTTTTTGGACATACCTTCTACTTAACGTAGTTATAGGCATAGGTATGGCTGGCGTTGGTATGAACGTGATGCACGATGGCAATCACGGTTCCTATTCCAACAAACCTTGGTTAAACAAAATCATGGGAGGAAGCATCTATATTTTAGCCGGTAATGTTTATAATTGGCAAGTACAACACAATGTTTTACATCATACGTATACCAATATTGTAGGACACGACGAAGACTTAGATGCCGGAAGAATCATTCGTTTTTCAAAACAAGCAGAATGGAAATACTTCCATAAATTTCAACATTACTACTCAGTGTTTTTATATGGATTATTAACGTTCAATTGGGCTATCACAACCGATTTTAAACAAATGAGAGCTTATTTAAAGCGAAAATTATCCTACGGTGAGCCAAAAAGTCCTAAAATTTTATGGACAACATTAATTATCACTAAAGTAATATATTTTTCCATTTGGTTAGTTATCCCGATGGTTTTAGGTGTTACTTGGTGGAAAGTTGTTTTAGGTTTTGCAGTGATGCATTATACCGCCGGATTGATTTTA
>JANJWE010000278.1 GCA_024709705.1 Flavobacterium sp.
CTATGTTCACGGATTTAAATGGGGATTAAGCAAAGGCTATGATTACTTGTTTGAAATGGATGCCGATTTTTCTCATAATCCCCAAGATTTGATTAAACTTTACAAAGCATGTGCTCAAGACGGTGCTCAAATGGCTATAGGTTCAAGATACAGCAAAGGGGTTAATGTAGTTAATTGGCCTTTAAGCAGGGTTTTGTTATCTTATTTTGCTTCTATTTATGTTAAGTTTATTACCGGAATGAAAATTCACGATGCTACTGCGGGATTTATTTGTTACAAACGGGAAGTTTTGGAATCTATAAATTTGTCTAAAATAAAATTTGTTGGTTATGCTTTCCAAATTGAAATGAAATACAGAACGTATTGCAAAGGATTTAAAATTGTTGAGGTTCCTATTATTTTTACTGATAGAACCAAAGGCGAATCCAAAATGAGTAATGCTATAATTAAAGAAGCCGTTTTTGGCGTAATATCTTTAAGAATTAAAAGATTGTTTAATAGGTTGTAATTTTTTCACATGAAACGAATTTTAATCAAAAATTCCAGAATTGTAAATGAAGGAAAGATTTTTGAGGGTGATGTATTAATTGAAAATGAATTAATTGCCGAAATTGCCCCAAATATAAGTGCCAAACCAGAAGTTCAGGTTATTGATGCCGAAGGTAGTTATTTATTGCCCGGAGCAATAGATGACCAAGTTCATTTTAGAGAACCGGGACTTACTCACAAAGGAACCATTGCTTCCGAATCAAAAGCGGCAATCGCCGGGGGTATTACCTCTTTTATTGAGCAACCCAATACGGTTCCTAATGCGGTTACCCAAGAGTTGCTGGAAGATAAGTACGCAATTGCCTCACAATCGTCTTATGCCAATTATTCATTTATGATGGGAGGCACGAATGATAATTTGGAAGAGATATTAAAAACTAATCCTCGAAATGTTGCCGGATTAAAATTGTTCTTAGGTTCTTCAACCGGAGACATGCTGGTTGATAGTTCGGATTCTCTAGAAAAAATATTCTCTTCTACAAAGTTATTAATAGCTGTTCATAGTGAAGATGAAGGTACTGTAAAAGGGAACCTGGAAAAATTCAAAGAAATCTATGGAGACGACATTCCAGTTAAATTTCATCCTGAAATTAGAAGCGTTGAAGCCTGTTATAAATCTACTGTAAAAGTGATAGATTTAGCTAAAAGAACAGGTGCACGATTGCATGTATTTCATATTTCTACAGCTAAAGAGTTAGATTTATTTACCAACAAAATTCCGTTAGAAGAAAAACAAATTACTGCAGAAGTTTGTATTCATCATTTGTGGTTTTCAGATGCAGATTATGAAACAAAAGGAAATTTCATCAAATGGAATCCGGCTGTAAAATCGGCAGCAGATCGTGAGGCTTTATGGAAAGCTTTGTTGGATGACCGTATTGATGTTATCGCTACCGATCATGCACCTCATACTCTAGAAGAAAAGAAACAAGTTTACACAAAAGCACCTTCTGGAGGTCCATTAGTGCAACATGCTGTTGTTGCCATGTTTGAAGCTCATCATCAAGGGAAAATTTCGATTGAGAAAATCGTGGATAAAATGGCTCATAATCCGGCTAAATTATTCAAAATTGAAAAACGTGGATTTATAAGAGAAGGTTATAACGCCGATTTAGTTTTGGTCAATCCGGCTATGCCATGGACTGTTAAAAAGGAAAATATTTTGTATCAATGCAAATGGTCTCCTTTTGAAGGAACAAACTTTAAATCGAGAGTAACTCATACTTTTGTTAACGGACAATTGGTTTATCAAAACGGTAAGGTAAATGAAATCAAAGCGGGTAAAAGATTACTTTTTGAAAGATAAAATCATGAAAAATAGAGTTTGCCTTATTGTATTAATTCTTGGATTGATTTCTTGTAATTCTAAATACATTGAAAAACCTGAAAATTTAATTCAGGAAGACCAAATGATTGAAGTTATTTACGATTTAAGCGTGTTGGAGGCCATTAAATCCAGTAATCCGGTATTGTTAGAAAATAACCAGATTGATCCCTATACCTATATTTATAAGAAATACAAAATAGACAGTTTGCAATTTGCCCAAAGCAATGCTTATTACGCTTCAAATTTGAAAAAATACCGCAAAATGTATAGCGAAGTTGAGCAAATGATTCAAGATAAAAAAATCGAGGCAGATAGCTTATTGCAAAAAGAAAACAGTCGTTTTGAGAAACCTTTGGTCAAATCAAAAGATTCATTGGGAAACCCCAAAAAAATACTTACTTCAGAGAAGTAAGATAAGCATTCCCAACTTCTTCAAGGGTATGAGATATGGGGATGAATTCGAAACCAAGGGCAGCTTTTATTTTGGTGTTACTATATTGAGTTTCCGTATGAAGAGATTGAGCTAAAGCTCTAGAAAAAGTTTTCTTTTGGAAAAATAAAGTACAAAATAGCCAATCCAATCTCCATCCAATCGCGGTGAGCCATTGCGGTGCATACCATTTGGGATTTCTAGATTTTAAAACTTTTGCTCCCATTGCAATGAATTCTTTAAAGCTCATGTTTTCTGAGATTAAACAAAATCGCTCGCCGGAAATAGAACTTTGCATCAATAAATGCATACACCTTACCACATCTTTTACAGAAACAAATCCGCTCCAACCTTGGGTGTAAAACGGTAGACCTTTGTGTATCCCTTTGATTATTTTAG
>JANJWE010000294.1 GCA_024709705.1 Flavobacterium sp.
AATTGGAAGAAATCCAATCCTTGAAAGAACAAATTCAAATACAGAATCAATTAGTTGCAGATTACAATACGCTATTGGAATCTGAAGAACAACTTTTTTTCTTTGGTGAAAGTTCTATATTTTTAATCAATGCTCGTGAAAATACATTTTTGAGCAGTAGTTTACAACAATTAGATGCTCAAATTAGGTATTGCGTTTCCAATGCCGATTTATTCAAATTGTTGGCCAATCCAAATTAAAAAAGTCAAATGTTTCCATTTGACTTTTTTTGACTAACTAACTCTGATTAACCTATGAGTTGTCTGATTTCCATCAGCTCATAATATGATTTTTCTATCCATTCTCTGTGGTTGGGATGAGCAATTTTAACCATTTCTGCTACCCGCTGTTTTAGAGTTTTGCCATACAGATTGGCAATACCATACTCGGTAATAATATATTGAACATGAGATCGGGTGGTAACAACACCGGCTCCTTGTTTCAAGAACGGTACGATTCTACTTTCGCCTCTTCGTGTTTGTGAGGGCAAAGCAATGATTGCTTTTCCTCCTACACTCAACGAAGCTCCGCGAATAAAATCCATTTGCCCGCCTACACCGGAATACATTTTTCCACCAATAGAATCGGCACAAACTTGACCGGTAACATCAACCTCAATAGCCGAATTGATTGCAACCATTTTAGGGTTTTTACGAATTCGAGCCGTATCATTAACCGCAGATGATTCTTTCATTTCTATAAATGAATTGTCATCCACAAAATCATACAAACGGCGAGAACCCATTAAAAAAGTAGCCAAAACTCTACCTCTGGTTGTTCCTTTATAATTGCAATTAATCACATCTTTTTCGATTAAATCGATTACCCCATCAGAAAACATCTCAGTGTGCAATCCCAAATCTTTGTGATTGCCCAGTTTACTCAAAGCGGCGTTAGGTATAGAACCAATTCCCATTTGGAGCGTACTTTTATCTTCGATAAGTGATGCGATAAACTCCCCAATTTTTTCTTCTTCGGGAGTAAAGGCTTCGATTTCGTGTGTAAATATGGGTTGATTAACATCTACCAAATAGTCAATTTCAGATTCGTGCAAAATACCATCGCCAAATGTTCGAGGCATTTGAGGATTTACTTGAGCCACGACAATTTTAGCATTTTCGATTGCAGCCAAAGTGGCTTCTACCGAAACCCCTAACGAACAGTATCCATGTCTGTCCGGTGGAGAAACGTGTATAAAAACGACATCCAATGGCAATACATTTTTACGAAATAAATTGGGCAATTCACTTAAAAAAACCGGTGTATAAGAACCATTACCGGCTTTTAAAGTATGTCGCACATTGGCTCCAATAAAGAAAGAATTTACATGAAAACTCGATGCCAAATCGGGATGGGCATAGGGAGCCTCACCTTCGGTATGCAAGTGGCATATTTCGACATTTTTTAATTCTGAAGCCCTTTGTGTTAAGGCTTTTGATAATACAGACGGGGTAGCTGCTGCAGCCTGTAAATAAACCCTATCTCCGGATTTAACCACTTTTACAGCTTCTTCTGCGGTAACATATTTGCTCATAGTTCCTAAATTTTATACAAAGATAAGGGCGATTGTTCGAATAAAAACTGACATTTCTCATAGTTTTTATGCTTTTTAGCCCCGGTAGTAGCGAAAAGCCTTTTGCCGGATTGGGGCTGTTTTTCTTGATAAAAAAAAGCGACCTTAAGGAAGCTCTTTTTTTAGTATAGAAAAACGCCTCAAAACAAAAAAGCTTGCAGCGAATGACGGGAAATTGCTTCTGAAAAAAACCATAAAATTGTGTACATTTGTGCCTTTAAAATTTGAATATGATTATCCCAAAAACACGAGAAGAAATTGAGTTGATGCGTGCGAGTTCACTTTTGGTTTCCAGAACACTTGGTATGATTGCTAAGGAAATCAAACCAGGTGTAACGACTTTATATTTAGACAAACTGGCCGAAGAATTTATTAGAGATCACGGTGGTGTACCGGCTTTTTTGGGGTTATACGGTTTTCCAAACTCGTTGTGTATGAGCCCAAATGCTCAAGTGGTTCACGGAATTCCGAACAGCAAACCTTTGGAAAGTGGCGATGTAATTTCGGTGGATTGTGGGGTATTAATGAATGAATTTTATGGAGACCATGCCTATTCTTTTGAAATTGGCGAAGTGGCTCCGGAGACAAAAAAATTACTGAAAGTAACCAAAGAATCTTTGTATGTTGGCATTAGACAATTTAAAGCCGGTAACCGCGTAGAAGATGTTGGAAATGCCATTCAGACATATTGTGAATCACACGGATATGGGGTAGTTAGAGAATTGGTTGGACACGGTTTAGGAAGAAAAATGCACGAAGACCCCGAAATGCCAAATTATGGTAAAAAAGGCCGAGGTAAATTATTTGTAGAAGGAATGGTTGTGGCTATTGAACCCATGATTAATATGGGAACCAAAAACATCAAACAACTTAAAGACGGATGGACCATTTTGACAGCCGACATGAAACCCAGTGCTCATTTTGAACACAATGTAGCCTTGATTGACGGAAAACCGGAATTGCTCTCAACTTTTCAGTACATATATGACGCATTAGGCATTGTAAGTAATGAAGAAGAAGAATTTAGAAGTAAACCTTTGGTAAAGCACTAATACACCCTATAATTATTCTGGATTTCATATCGCTTTTTTACAATTATTTATACTTTTGGTTAAAATCTAAAACATTTGTCTCATGAATTGTAAAACTTGCGAATTCGATCTTGCCCAAAGTGCTAAGTTTTGTTCCAACTGCGGTTCAAAAATTGTAAACGACAGACTTTCTTTAAAAGGAACTTGGGAAGAATTTATTGGTCCTTTTTTTAGTTGGGACAACAACTTTTGGAGAACTTTTTTGGGAATGTTTACCAACCCCAAAGCCGTTTTAGAAGCTTACATAAGTGGAGCTCGAAAAAAATACTTCCAACCCTTTTCATACATTGTTTTGTATGCTACACTTGCCGTTTTTTTCTATAAATTTTTCCCTATGCAATCGGTTATAGATTATTCTGAAGGAATTACAGATGGAATGAATGCCTCAAACAGTACACAAAATGTTCCTCAATTGGACATGAGTAAGTTTATGGATTCTATGATGAATTATTACAATTTTATAGTGCTTTCGCTTTTACCTTTATATGCTTTAACCAGCTATTTGATATTCTCCAAAAGAGGACACAATTTTTTTGAGCATTTGGTTTTTAACAGTTACATTCAAACCAATTTAGGCTATATTTCGCTTATTTTACAAGTAATTATGGTGACGTTACTGGAAATGGATTTCATAAACTATGCCTATTTCTATTTTGTAATTTTCATTGTTTTTACTTTATACACGTTAAAAAAATTATACCTTCTTAACTTTAAACAAACCCTGTTTTCCGGAATAAAATACCTCGTTTTATTTGTTTTATTGTATTTTGGAATCATCGTTGTGCTTTCGGTTATTTTTGGAATTATATACGCTCTTACTGTTTTGAAATGAAAAAGATATTCAAGTTTATCCTTAATACCATCCCTCGACCTCTATTGATTCGATTGAGTTATGTGGTGCGACCCGTTTTGGCTTTTGTACTCAAAGGAAATCGGTTTACCGACCCTATTGACGGGAAAAGTTTTCGGATGTTTTTGCCTTACGGCTACGGGAAGCAACGCAACAATGTTCTATCACCCAGTACACTTTCTTTGGAAAGACATCGCTTGTTATGGTTATACTTGAACAATGAAACCGATTTTTTTACTGCTCCAAAAAAAGTATTGCATTTTGCCCCGGAACAGGCATT
>JANJWE010000322.1 GCA_024709705.1 Flavobacterium sp.
GAGCAATTGATGCCCGTTTTCATCCGTCCATTTTAAAAGGGGTAATGGAAAAAATGCAAGAAGGACCACTCACCGGTTCCCACGTTCAAGATGTTGGCGTTTTGGTATATGATGGAAAAATGCATGCGGTTGACATAAATGATTTGTC
Organism: Flavobacterium sp.; assembly: GCA_024709705.1. Lineage (GTDB taxonomy): Bacteria > Bacteroidota > Bacteroidia > Flavobacteriales > Flavobacteriaceae > Flavobacterium. The sequence goes on from JANJWE010000322.1 coordinate 149, forward strand.
TTTTAAAATTGCCGGAATGATGGCGTTTAAAGAAAATTTTGTCAATGCCAATCCCCAATTATTAGAACCCATAAATGCGGTTACTATTGTTACACCGGATGATATTACCGGGTCTGTAATGAGTGCCATTCAATCGCATCGTTCTATGGTGGAAGGTATGGATGCCGAAGGGCATTTTACTAAAATCAAAGCATTAATTCCAGTTGCAGAAATGCATGATTTTATGGGAGCTGTTCGTTCGTTATCACAAGGTAGAGCCAAATTGAGTATGGAGTTTTCGCATTACGAGAAAGTGCCCTATGAGATTCAAGAGAAATTGATTCAAAATTTCAAAACCGAACTTCAAGAAGTCTAAATGTTTTATAGAAAAGTAAAAGATAAGCCCGATTAGCGTCGGGCTTTTTTAGTAAAAGGATTTAAAATCACTCTGTTTTGATTCGTTGGGAAATTTAAGTAGTGTTTCTTCTAACTGTTTTTTACCTTCCTCACAAAGCAAATGGTCATATCTGCATAAATAACTATACGCCAAACTTATTCTGTAATGGATGAAATAATGAGTCGAATCGAGCTCTAATGCTTTATTGTATTGAAAAAGAGCATTTTCAAACTTTCCTTGGTTTAGCCAATCATCTCCATCTTCTATATAAAAAATGATTTTTTTACTAATGGAGTTTTGAAATAGCTCACTCTTTTCTGTAAATGGATTATTCTCATTTCGTATGTTATTTCCAAAAAGAAGATAGGTTAACCAAAAGGCAGGTGTTGATACAAGAAGAAAAAGAAAAATAAGGAATCGAAAATTCGCTTTTTTTTTCTTTTGTAATCGGAGTCTTATTTCCTCTAATAATTCTGGAGTAGCTGATTTATAATCGATAAATTCTTCTGGGTCTTTGTCTTGAAATGAACCTATATACTCCTTCTTAGATGAGAACATAGATTTTCTTTTACCGATTAATGCTCTATTATTTTTCATAATAGTATTCATCGATTGTACACTGCCAAATCCACCCATGATTGAAAGAGTTTATATGGATTTTACGCGAAAAAAAGGGTATTAGTTACAAAGAAGTACGAAAAAATAAATCATACCGTCATTGAAAATAAGGCTGTTTCCGGTTGATTACGAGTCATTCTCAAATCAAAGGCCATACAAATATTACGTACAAAAGGTTTTCCTTTCTCTGTAACGGTTAAAGTATTCTCTGTAATTTGAACCAATCCATCTTTTTTTATCTCTTCCAAACGTTCAATAACATGGGGAATTTCAGAAAAATACGTTCCGTAATCTGTCCACGAGGTATGAAAATGGCACATTAAATTCAGTATGTGTTTCCGTATTACAATGTCTTCAGCATTAAGAATATGCCCCCGAAATACAGGTAAGTCATTTTGGGCCAAAGCATCATAATAATCTTCTAAGGTTTTTACATTTTGGGCAAAACTATACCAACTATCACTAATGGATGAAACCCCCAAACCAATCATTACTTGAGTTTTGGATGAAGTATAACCCATGAAGTTGCGGTGTAATTTTCCGTTTTTAAACGATTGATACAAACTGTCGCTTCCTAATGCAAAATGATCCATCCCAATTTCATGATATCCGTTTTCAGACAGACGTTTTTTACCCATTTCATATAGCAATCTTTTTTCTTCATCTTGAGGCAAATCGTCATCTTTAAATCCGCGTTGGCCGTTTCCTTTGATCCAAGGCACATGAGCATAACTGTAAAAAGCCAAACGATCGGGTTGTAACGAATTGGTCTTGTCTATAGTATCTATTACATCATGCAGTCTTTGAAAGGGCAACCCAAAAATCAAATCGTGACCAATGGAAGTATAACCTATTTCACGAGCCCAAAAGGTAACTTTGGCAACATTGTGAAAAGGTTGTATGCGGTGTATCGCCTTTTGAACGGTATCTGAATAATCTTGAACGCCAAAACTCACCCTGCGAAATCCTAAATCGTAAAGTTTTTGCAAATGAGCTCTACTTGTATTATTGGGATGGCCTTCAAAACTGAATTCATGTTCCGGATGCTTGAGAGCATTTTCAAAAAGACCCTGTATTAAACGTTCTAAATTTTTGGGTGAAAAAAAAGTAGGGGTACCACCTCCCAAATGAATTTCTTTGATAATAGGCTTTTTGGGTAAGAGTTCACAGTACAATTGCCATTCTTTCAAAACGGCATCTATATAAGGATGTTCTACATCATGTCGTTTGGTAATGCGTTTGTTACACCCACAAAAGGTGCATAAACTTTCACAAAAGGGTAAATGAATATACAAACTAATGCCTTCGGAAGCATTGCTTTCTGAAAACGACCTAACCAAAGTTTCTTTCCAAAGTGAAGTAGTAAAACTTCCCTCTTCCCAATAGGGTACAGTAGGATAACTGGTGTATCGTGGTCCCGGGACATTATATTTTTGTATTAAAGACATAAAGCTAAATTGTGTTTTACTTGAATTCCATATCAAAGGTAAGGGCGATTCAAAGAATAAAAAATGATAATTGTCATACAAAAAAGAGACCCTTGTGAGGTCTCTTTTTTATTAAGCTATTGATTTTTGTATGATATCCAACCATTTTTCGGCCAATTGATTGTCTCTAAAATAGGTTATTTGGATAGGACGTTCATATTCAAAGTTGTAAAACAGCAAACGTTCCTTTTTTGGGGTTCCTTGTTTTTCTAAAAGAATTTCAACTTGAGTGGTAATTTCATTTCGATCTTTCACTTGTGAAGGTTCCGTCTGTCGAACTAGGGAGGCTCTGTCAAATTCATTTAAATTTACAGCTGTAACCGTTTCAGGTTTTGTGTTTTGGTCTATCAAAACCAAAATTTTATGAGTTGGGTCAAATGCCACAATTTTTTGGTTTATTTCGTCCTTTTCGGTGAAAGATTTTGATGTTCCGTTACCATGGGTAGTAAGGATTTGATTAATTCTTTTTTTACTGGTATTTTGATTTTTTAATAATAAGGCTATAGGTAATACAATGATAAGGATTAGAAATAATCCTATGATGTTTGTGGATGTTTCCATTTTTAAAAATTTTTAGTAATTATTCATTTTGTTGTCAATTGAAATTGACGAATATATTTTAAACAAAATGGGAATTACCAATAAAAATGATAGGGGAAAAGCAAAACCGAAACATTTTGACATCGGTTTATATCTTGAGTGGAAAAAGGGATTGGCTTGGAAATTTCATGAAAGGATCCAAACGTAAACAAATTATCGGGTTGAGTAAAGCAGAGGTTTGTTGAAAAATGATTTTTTAATACTACCGATATTTGTGGTTCGCTAATGCGATTGGTAGTGGCAATTTGCTTTTGAACTGCTGTAGATTCAACTGTTTCGGTGGGATGTGTAAAAATTTGTGTAGGGAAGGATATTGCTTGGGCATTCCAAAAGAAAGCCACAAACAACAGTAAAAGTCCCAAACTGTTTTTTACCCATTTCATGGGGTAAAGGTAGAATTTATTTGAATCCAAAGTGTTAGAATTTACATAAAAAAAATCCACTTCTCTGAAGTGGATTTTTAAACTATTCTTGTGTTAAATTTCGAAGTTGAGCCAACTTGTCCTTCCAAGTTTTCAATTCGTCTTTATGTTTTTCAATATTTTTGAATACTTCTTTAACCAGTGGGTTGTCTTTTTTGGCATGAGTGAAAAATTGAATGTTATTTTCCAATTGGAATATTTCCGATTGTACTTCTTCTATTTTTCGTATGATAAATATTTTTTCACTTTCTATTTTTCGGGCATCATCAGTACCGGCTAACTGTTCTATTTTGTTTGAGAAACGCATCATGTCGCTTTCTTTTTTACTCAAACTCAATTTTTCAAACAAGGTATCCAGTACTTTATTGAATTTACCTTCCACATGTCTTCTTGAAAAAGGAACTTTACCCAGAGTTTTCCAATGTTCAATGTGGGCTTTTATGGCGTCTAAGTCGGTTTTATGATCACCCACCAATTCAAAATCTTTCAGGCTTTCCAAATAGGCTTTTTTCTTTTCAAAAGCTTCAATTTCTTCAGAATTGGCTTCATTTCGAACGGCTTTCATTCGGTCAAAATACTGATTGCAAGCTTCTTTGAATTCTTTCCAAACCTTATCCGAATATTTTCGAGGGACGTGTCCAATTTGTTTCCATTCTTCCTGGATTTGTTTCATCAATGGCGTTGTGGCTGCAAAATCTTCACTGGTACTCATAGACTTTGCTTTTTCAACCAAAGCCATTTTTTTATTCAAATTATCGGTTTGTTCTTTTTTGATGTCTTTATAAAAAGCGTTTTTGTGAGCATTAAAATTGCGAACTGCGGTTTTAAATTCTGCCCAAGTATCTTCATTTACTTCACTGGGAACTTTACCGGCACTAAAAAATGCATTGCGAAGCGTTTCTACTTGGTCAATTAAATTTTGCCATTGACTATGAGCCGTAACTTCTTGAGTTGCTAATTTTTCAATTTCGGCAATTATCTCCTTTTTCTTTGCTAAATGAGCTAGTTCTTTTTCGCGTTGACCGGCAAACAAACTTTCTCTTTTATCATGCATTTGTTTGGTTAGGGAACTGAATTGATTCCAGATTTCTTCACGATGTTCTCTATCTACAGGACCTATGTCTTCTTTCCAAATGCGATGTAAATCCTGAAGTTCTCTAAAGGCTTTGGTTACGTCTTCTTCCTGAAGCAATTCTTCAACTCGGCTGATTATTTTTTGTTTTTGTTCCAAATTGTGTTTGAAATCCAAATCACGAGCTTCACGGTCTAGGTGCAAATAATCATAAAAGTTTTCTACGTGAAAATGGTAGTTATTCCAGACATGATTGTACTTGTCTCTAGGTATCGGACCAATTGTTCTCCACTCTTCTCGTAACTCATTAAAGTGTTTTAGCGTATCTTTAATGTTTTCTTGAGGGTTAATGAGGTTTTTGATCTCTTCTACAATTTCCAAACGTCTGTTGAGGTTTGCTTGTAAATTGTTTTGTAAACTTTTAAAATGAGCGTTCTGTTTGGATCTAATTTGTTTGTAAACCGAATCAAATGTATTTTTTAAAGGCAAATGGTATTCAAATTCTTCGTTAGGATCTGAGTTTTCGGCCAAGAATTCATCTCTTTTTTCATCAATAAAATGTGTGTATTTTGAAAGAAATTCTTTTTTTATTTCTTCTACGTGTTCCTTGACAGACATTACTTTGTCAACTTCAGAAAGTTTTTCCAATTCAGAAACTAAAGCTTCCATACTCATGGCTGCATAATCCAATAAAGGAATGCTGTGACGCTCTTTTAAGGTTTCGTCTTCACTTTCTTCAGCGTTAGATTCGTCTATAGCAGCAACAACGGCATCATTCCCCGAAGACGGTATTGAAGTTTCTTCTTTTTCGGTTTCGGATTCACTTTCACTTTCAATTGCAGAAGTTTCTTCTGAAACCAATGTTGAGGTTTCAGTTGGCTCCATAGCTAATTGATTTTCTGAGTTTCCATCTGTCTCTAAATTTTCAGAAGACAGGTTATCATTCTTTTCGTCTAACATTGTGTTAATGTGTGAGGTTCGTAATTAAAGGCGAAAGATACTAAAGTGTTCTCAAAAATTCAAAGAAATCCTATTTTTTTGTACCCATTTAGGATTGAAAAATACTTAAAAAGAGAGGATTATCTCAATTTCAGACTTGTTTTGGGTTACTTGTTCCATATTTTCCATCCTTTTTCAGCTTGATATACTAACATATCATATCCGTTTTGAGTAACCGCTTGTTGAGCTTTGGCACGTTTTAAAAATTCAGTTTCCGAAGGATTGTAAATCAAATCAAAAGCAATATGATCTTTGGTGAAAAAAGAATAGGGAATAGCAGGACAGTCTTCAACATTTGGGAAAGTTCCCAAGGGTGTACAGTTGATTATAATTTGATAATTGTCAAAAGTAGTGGCATTAATGTACTTATACAGTAAGGTGTTTTCTCCTGAATTTCGGGAAACAAAAGTATATAAAATCCCCAATTCTTCCAGAGCATATGCTACTGCTTTGGAGGCTCCTCCTGTACCCAAAATTAAAGCTTTTTGATGGTGTGGTTTCAGTAATTTTTGAATGGATTTTTTAAAACCATAGCAATCGGTATTGTAGCCTTTTAATTTGCCGTTTGGTAAAATTTTGATACAGTTGACGGCTCCAATTTCTTGTGCTTTTCGGCTCAGTTTATCCAAAAAAGGAGTTATTTTTTCTTTGTAAGGAATAGTCACATTTATTCCGTATAAATTGGGATTTTCTTTCAAAATATCCGGAAATTGATCTATTGACTTGAGATCAAAATTCACATAGCCGCAATCATTTAAGGACTCCGTTTTGAATTTTTCAGTAAAATAATTTCGGGAAAAGGAGTATCCGATGTTTTTTCCGATTAAACCAAAAAGTCTATTTTTTTCTTGTTTTTGCTCCATACCATTCTAAGGCTAATACCATGAAAATTCCAACTAAAATATAAAATACCGCCCATGCCGTATCTGCTGTCAATTCAGGGAGGTATCTTTTGTATGTTGCTACAATGTAATTGCCGTTTCGATCTACCAAATAGTTTCCATTGCTTATGGCATAAACTTTATTTTTCCATGGCCAAACTACTCCCAGCGAACCGATTATAAAACCTAAAATTGAGGCATAAGTTACTTTTTTAAAATGCTTAATCAAGTAACTTAAAAGATTGGAAAATGTAACCAATCCGGTTAAAGAACCTAATGTGAAAAAAACCAAAACTTTCAACAAATGTATCCGAGCCGGATTATTGATAAAGTCAAAGTCGCCAACAATAATATCTGCAATGGTATCATAGAGTGAATTTACAGAGTCAACCAACAACAAGACATAATTGCCCATTATCATCATGATAAATGAACCCGATAATCCCGGTAGGGTCATCCCCGAAACACTTATAATCCCACATAGAAATACAAAAAGAAGGTTCGAATTTTCGGTAGCCGGATCAAAAAAACTGATTCCGATTCCTAAAAAAGTTCCTACTGCCAAAGCTGTTCTTGAAGTTTTAGTCCACTGCCCTTCAAAATCTTTATTGATGTAATAAATAGAGCCAATTATCATCCCAAAAAAGCAAGCCCATACTTGTATTTCATAGCGACTCAGTAAAAAGTCTAAAATTTTTGAAACACTAAAAAAACTAATCACAATTCCTAAAATCAATAAAAACAAAAAGGAACCATTTACATAGCGGTAAAAACTCTTGAATCGACCGGAAATTAAAAATTTTAAAGCAGTTTTATTAACTCTCTTGAAGGAGTAGATGAATTCTTCATAAAATCCGGCAACAAATGCTACAACGCCGCCGGAAACTCCGGGAATTTTATTGGCAAGTCCCATAGCAATCCCTTTAAGGACCAAGAAAATTTTATCGGATAAGGAACGTTGCACTTGCATTTACTTTGAAAATTTTGAAGCGGATTTTTCCAGAATAAAGATAGTCAAAAATCCTATTACCATCAATACCACAGCAATAATCCATTGGTTGTCTCCTTCAAAATTTTGAGGTAAAATGCTTTTTTCTAGAAAAGGTACTTCTTTTCCGTGTGAATCTATCCGAGTAGAGATGATTTTTTTCCAAGGCCAAACTTTGTTTAACGAGCCCAACATAAACCCACATAATAAAGCCAACGTGGCATTACGTTGTTTGTCAAACATCCAATGCAATACCTTAGAAAATAATTTTAAACCCAATATGGCTCCTGTAGCAAAAAGGAATAGTTTGATAACGGCTTGCCCTAAGATTTCGGTATTCCATTGAAGTAAACCCTCTCTAAATTGATTTATAGTCCCAATAACTACGGCATATGAGCCCATTAATAGGAGAATAAAAGCTCCGGAAATTCCGGGTAAAATCATTGCAATAATGGCTATAAATCCGGAAAGAAATAAATAAAAATAGCTATCGGGTGAAGCAACAGGTTCAACAATAGTAATGTAATAAGAGATGACAGTCCCAATGGCAAAAAATAGAAGAGTTGAAATCTTTCGATTTGATATTTGTTTACCCACAAAATAAATACTGGCTATTACTAATCCAAAGAAGTAGGACCAAACTAAAATGGGTTGTGTAGCCAACAGATGAGTTATTACCTTAGAAAAGGTTAGGATACTAATGGCTATTCCGCTTATTAATGCCAATAAAAAACTCCCGTTTATTTGTTCCCATGCGATTTTGAAACCATTTTTTTTCCAAGAAGAAAAAAAGCCAAAATCTACTTTGTTGATTGTATCAACGAGTTCTTGGTAAATTCCCGAAATGAAAGCAATGGTGCCTCCGGATACACCCGGAACCACATCGGCTGCTCCCATAGCCATACCTTTAAGAGTTAGTAGCAAATAATCCGGAAAAAATTTTCTCATAAAAAAAGCGTCCCATTTGTGGAAACAGGACGCAAAATAGGTATTTTTTTCAAACGGTTTCTAAAAATTCTAAAAAGAATTTAAGTGTTTTTGAATAATTTGTTGTACATCCTTTTGATTCCAAATTGTTGGAAATAATTCTTCAATCAGAGTGTGATGTTTGAGGTTCAATTGCAAGCCAACGGTAAGGTGAAATTTGCCTTTTTCGGGTTGCTGAGTCATGAAATACAATCCGGCCAATCGGTATGCAATTTCATACTCGTCGGGAAAATATTCAGAAGCTTGAACCAGCGTTTGAATCGCATTGTCAAATTCTCCCAAAAATTGAAGAATATCTACCCAGAACAACCAGGTGTC
>JANJWE010000024.1 GCA_024709705.1 Flavobacterium sp.
AACGCTGTATCCGTTGATTTGGTTATAGAAAAACCCAATCAAACTGCTGCCGATGTACTTTTGGTATACCATGGAACCGTGATGTTTGATAACCAAATTCTCCAAGCGGCTCATAACACACTCACCAACTTCAAAAACACCCTCAATCGAAAAGATATGATGATTATTAGCGTGGCCTATCCGGAAGAAAATCTATTGTTTGGCGACAATATACTTCATGCCGAAGCGGCTTTACTCTGGGTTAAAAATCGAGCATCACAAGAACTAGGTATTACAGTCAACAAAATTTTTATGGCAGGGCATTCGCAAGGCGGTTACCTCGTTACGCGTCTCAATACCATGCACTCCACCCATGGAGTAATAGCCAATGCTCCGGGACCACTAAATTTAAACTACCGATGCAGCTTAGAAGAAAACGGTCAAATAGCTTCCGGAATAACGTGCAGCCAACTCCAATCACAATACGGAACTACAATCCAAAATCCCGATGCTTATTTTCAAAGATCCCTTTTAAATTTTACCCAAGCCTTTCAATCGGATATTCTATTTATTCAAGGGCTAAACGACAGTCCCATACAAATGTATTCTTGGCCGGTTTTCAAACAGCAAGTGAACCAATGTACCAATTGCCAAGAACGCCTTTTTGTAGAAATCGAAGGGCAAGGGCATGGGGCTTTATTTTCGAGTACTACAGGCAAACAAGCTTTCAACAATTTTATCAACTCACGATAAATACTAATAATCAAAAAATTAAATACCGCCGTAAATGAATAAAATCGCTTCTCTTTATACCATAACATGGGCCAATTTCGCAATAGTAGCCTATTTCGGCTCCCTTTTTTTACTCAATCATTTCAAGATAGATGCCCTAATAATTGGGGTTTTCCGTGAGATACTTACCATTCCTTTTCTCTTGGCTCAATTCGTATTTCTGGGTTTAAGTGGCAAGCTACTAGTTAACCAAAAATCAAATGGAATCTTTCTAATAAGTGTCTTGGCTTTAACCATTTGTACGGTTCTTACCGTTATATCCTTTTTTTAATAGGAGGTGTTAAAGTTCAGTTTCCTTTTTATCCCCCAATAAATAAGTAGTATATTTACCACAGAGCCTGTTTCTGCTTTTACTTAGTTAGAGTCATCTTAACTGCAATTGTAGCCTACGACTTATAAAAACAAAAAAGGGTAACTGAATACCATGGAATACAAAATATTACATTCCGATTTAGATAAAACAACAATCATAATACGTTTTGTAGTTGGTGCTGTCTTTCTTTCAGAAGGTATCCAAAAATTTTTATTCCCCGAGTCAAGAGGTGCTGGACGTTTTGAAACCATTGGATTGCCTTTTCCGGAGTTTTTTGGAAATTTGGTGGGAGCTATTGAAATCATTTGTGGACTCTTCATCCTTTTAGGTTTTATAACCCGTTTAGCAGCTATACCGCTCATAATCATTATGGGCGTGGCAATGGCTTCTACAAAGACCGATATATATTTAGAAAAAGGATTTTGGGAAACCCTCCACGGTAGTCGAACCGATTGGGCGATGCTGTTAGGAAGCCTTTTTCTACTAATCAAAGGTTCGGGGGCATTTGCCTTAGATAGTTTATTGATTAAATATGGAAAACAAAGCCACCCTTAAAGAAATTGCTCAAGTTTTTTGCAAATTGGGTTGCATCGGCTTTGGAGGTCCCGCAGCTCACATCGCCATGATGCAAAAAGAAGTGGTAACTCAAAAAAAATGGCTTACTCAACAACATTTTCTCGATTTAGTAGGAGCTACCAACCTTATTCCGGGACCCAATAGTACCGAAATGGCCATACATATTGGCTACGAAAAAAAAGGTTGGAAAGGACTTCTCGTTGCCGGATTGGGTTTCATTCTGCCCGCGGTAGCTATTACGGGGTGTCTCGCTTGGCTTTACAAACAATACGGCCAGTTACCGCAAATGCAACCGTTCATCTACGGAATAAAACCGGCAATAATTGCTATTATTCTGGGGGCTATAAAACCGTTAGCTCAAAAATCCTTCAAAAATGCAACACTTTGGGTTATGGGGATTCTGGTTGCCATTGGGGCTTTGCTCAATATCAGTGAAATTCTACTCCTGTTTACAGCCGGATTTGGAGCTTTGATTTTGCACTATTTCAAATCAAAACAAGAACTCCATTCCGTTCTACCGCTGGGAATCGTTCCTTGGCTTACAACTATCGGAATCACCTCCGGCCAGGCACACCTGTTTTGGATATTCCTAAAAGTAGGCTCCATTCTCTACGGGAGTGGGTATGTACTTTTTGCATTTCTCGATACCGAATTGGTCGCTACCGGATTACTCACCAGACAACAACTTCTCGATGCCATAGCCGTGGGACAATTCACACCCGGACCCGTTTTTTCATCCGTTACTTTTATCGGTTACCAAATGGAAGGATTTCAAGGAGCTGTAATAGCTACATTTGCCATATTCATTCCGTCTTTTGTGTTTGTAGCTTTGTTGAGTCCACTGGTCAAAAAAATGCGAAATTCCAAAAACCTCGCTGCTTTTTTAGACGCGGTCAATGGGGCTTCTGTAGCAATAATTGTAGCGGTTTGCATCCAAATGGGACAAGAAACGCTTACCGATTGGAAAACCGTTACCATTGCCTTAATCAGCTTGTATGTCGCTTTTCGGCATCCCAAAATAAACAGTGCTTTTCTGGTATTGGGAGGCTCCCTGTTAGGATACGCACTTTCAATACTTTAAATCAATGAAAAAAAAGCTTGGATTTATAGTTCTACTCACTAGCTTCGCTTGGGCTCAAGAGGCAACCATACCTTTTGTAACAAACGATATCACGCATTTTTATGAAGCCTACGATCAGGTTCTACAAACTACAGATAGCCTCAAAAGAATACAGCTAGTCAATGCTCTTTATCTTAACAAAGGCTCAGACGGACTCAAAGCAATGAGGGAGGCCCGAAATTACAAAGATTACGAATTTGTAGAAGCCATGTTAAGCTATCCTAAATTTTGGAACGCCCTCAGAAACAAAGCTCAAGAGGTAGACAAAAGTAAGCTGCAATTGGAAAACTATATTGCTCGTCTCAAAGAATATTACCCGCAACTCAAACCAAGTACCGTTTATTTTCCGGTTGGGGTATTCAGAAGTGCCGGAACCTATCGGGAAAATAAAATACTGTTGGGAGCCGAATTTTTTTTAGTCGACGCAACTACACCTTTAGAAGAACTTCCTCCAAATATACAAGCCGGTATATCCCAAAATCTGCCTTTCAATTTGCCTGTAACCGTTTTACACGAGTGGGTACACACGCAGCAAAAACCTTGGGAAAACAAAAGCATCATTCACTTGAGTGTAGCAGAGGGAGTAGCCGAGTTCATAGCTACACTTGTTTCGCAAACACCCGTCTCAAAACCGGTCTTTTTTGGCAAACAAAACCCAGCCAAAGTATTGAATCAATACATGATAGAAATCTTCAGAGACGACGACGTGTGGAATTGGCTCTGGAATGAAAACCACAACAGTTTACAGCAACGTGACTTGGCCTATTACATCGGATACGAAATGAGCGAACGCTATTACAACAAAGCCGACGATAAGAAAAAAGCCATTCAAGAGTTAATAGAGTTAGATTACAACAACCCGGTTCAATTCGCCCAATGGGTAGATAGCACGGGTTTTCTTCCTTTAACCGTAAAAGAAATAGGAGATAAGTACGAATCCCTGAGACCCACCATCAAAAGGATTATGGAATTTAAAAACGGAAGCCTCAAAGTGTCTCCCAAACTAAAAACCCTAACCATTGAATTCTCAGAACCCATGAGCCAATGTTGCCGAAATTTAGATACAGATACCACTGCCGGAGTGCAGCAACTCCCCATCAAAAGCTTCAAAGGCTGGTCCAAAAACAACACCCTTTTTACTATAGAGCTCCAGGATTTAAAACCCAATACAACCTATGGACTGACCCTGCTTAACTTTGTCAAAGAAGACGGTGGCAACCCGCTAGCTCCCTATACCATTCGATTTAAAACTAAAAGCAACTAATAACAATTAAATATGAAATTTACATTAGCCTTATTCTTAATGTTTGGATTTACATTACAGGCTCAAAAGCGAGATGTTCCAGCCGTAATTTGTATGAATAATGGCGATACCTTAAAAACAAATATTGAAGTTTTGGTGAATCTATTTGATGATAAAATGATAAAAGATATAAGTTTTGCATCCAAAGTTAAATTAAGTAAAGCCTCAAACAATATCAGCAAAATAGAACCTAAGGAAATCAAGCTATTAACAATTACTGATTTTTACAATACCAATCGTATTTTTAAATATGATGGAAAAAAACAGTTACATGAGGTAATCTATGAAGGAGTCATAAAAGTTTATGTCTCTTTCAATGCGAGTTCTAATGGACATGGTAAAAGTATAGATTTTTATGATGAAACCGGCCAACGAATAAAAGTAGGACCCTTTTCTACAAGTACAAAAGCCCTCAAAAAAGCGGTAAAAGAAATTCCTTATTTGGTAGAAATTATAGACAATTCAAAACTTAATTTTTACGAAACAGTGGTACAGGTACTCACAATTTATGAAAAGGAATATATAAATAAGCTTAACTAATTTATTATATATTGCCTCTAAAATTTAAAATAACAACAATAATCTAAAAATAATAAAAATGAAAAAAATACTAGTTTTACTAAGCTTGGTTTTCACATGTATCGCAATAGCACAAGACAGAGATTATACCAAAATTCCACAAATTCAATCCAAGGCAACTTTTATTTCCGAGGTACAACCGGATAAAATTATTCTGTCTATAGTCCTTTCAGAAAGCAATACAAAAGGTAAAGTTACTGTTGAAGAACTTGAAAAAAAACTTATTGAAATACTAAACAAAAACCAAATTGAAATCAACAAGAGTTTAACGTTAACAGACTTGTCTAGTAATTTTCAATCTTATTTTTTAAGAAAAACCGACGTGCATAAAACTAAAAATTACCGCTTGGAGCTTAACGATGCTGCTAGTGCCGGAAATATAATTAAAGATTTATCAGAAAACGATATTTCAAATGTAAAGTTATTGCGTACAGAATATTCTAAATTAGAAGAGTTAAAAATAGAGTTAAAAGGAAAAGCTGTAGAAAAAGCAAAGAGACAAGCTGAAGAAATGGTCAAAAGTTTAGACAAAAAAGTAGGAACAGTACTTTTCATTTCAGATTCAGACCCGGTTGTTTTAAATTATTTGCAAGGGAGAGTCCCCGGTTTAAATATTCGTGGTGCAAACACAGTAAGTAGTAATGTGAAAGAAATTTCTTTTCAGGAAATAGCATTCGACAATATAAAAGTTGAAGTAACGGTTATCGTTTTTTTTGAATTAAAATAAGGGTGGGAAATGAAAACTAAATTAAGTTTCGTATTATTTTTTATTTTAAGTATGAGCTTTGCTCAAGAAAACGTTCATGAGAAACTTAAACTTGATGATAAGAGTCCAAAAGAAGTTGATATATACGTAATATTAAAAAAAGAAAAAATACGAATCGATAGTTTAGATAAATGTAAATTACAAAAAAACTTTACCAAAGAAGAATGGATAAAAAATATAGTAGCTGTTAAGGATTCCAAATATTTAAAAATATTTGGGAATTCACCAACAAAAGAAATTTATATCTATCCCAAAAGAAAATATCAAAAAAGAATCAAACAGGTGTTAGAACAAGACAATTTTTAATTAGAGTAGTTATTTTACGCACCGTTTAGGATTGAAAATTAACTTTGTCAAAGAAGAAGGTGGCAACCCGCTAGCTCCCTATACCATTCGATTTAAAACTAAAAGCAAACCTTAAACCCAAATATGCATTTCGATAAATTAAAAATACTAACCTTAATTTTGGGCCTTACAGGGCAGCTAGTAGCACAAAGCTTCGAAGGCCGAATCCGGTACCAAAACACCTGTCAAAGCTCAGATCCCAACTTCAAAAAGGAGTATTGCGACCTTATAACCGATTCAATTCAAGACTATTATTTCAAAAAAGGAAATTACAAATACCAATCCATAGGGGTAGAGGGATGGACACTTTATCTGAAAAAACAAAATACAATATATGCCAAAACCAAAAAATCAAAGACAGTATTTGCCAATAAAGCCAATAAACAAACCGCACCGGAAACAGGAGAAATCCAAATAAACCGAAACGTAATAACAATCTTAGGATACCCTTGTGACGAATTGATACTTACAACCCCATATAGCATTCAAAAATACTATTACCATTCCAGAACTTCCCTAAAACCCAGGTATCTAAAAAAACACAAGTACGGAAATGTAAACCAAATAATAAAAAGAACCCGAGCCATACCGCTCAAAACCATTTGGATACTCAAAGATCAAAACATAGAACTCATAAGCCAAGCCATTGAAATCGAAAACCTGGAATTAAATGATTCCCTATTTACAATTCCCAATACGGTAGAAATTCAAAATTAACCACCAAAAACCCCCAACCATCGTGTGACATAGTGCCCTCCTTTGTGAAACCTAGTGCAACAAAATCAAAAAAGAAAAAAGAGAAAAGAGAAAAGAAAAAAAAGAAAAGAAATCAAATAATCAAAAAATCAAATAATCAAAGAATCCAAAAATCAAAGAAACAGCTCCGCAAAGTCTCCTGACTATAGGGTAACTTTAGATAGTTTTTTAACATTTTAAGTAAATTGGAAGTCTTTTTATTTTCTTTACTAGGTTTTAAAATCAATAATGCACAAAATAGGTGT
>JANJWE010000034.1 GCA_024709705.1 Flavobacterium sp.
TCATGGCAAGCAGTAAGAATAAAAGAACAGTTGCTTTCATGACTTGACTTCAATTAATTGATGCAGATTTCTTTCGATGTAATTTTTTCTTCAATAGCATCCCATAGACCTATTCTTTTTTCGAGAGCTTGAATAGAAACTTTTTCCACTTCCTGCCACTTCAAATCAGAATCTCCACATAATTCTTCTATCATTTGCATAGCCATCGGGCCGTGTTCGTCACCATCTAATTCAATATGTCTTTCAAAATAATAGATTAATTTAGATAAATCGGTCTCCGGAAAATTAGCTTGAAAATTTTTCAATATAGCAGTAAACATATCCGGAATTAAATCTTCTCTCCCAAATGTGAATGCTGCTGCAATTTCATGAGGTTTTCCTTGTTCAATTACTTGAAAAGTAAAGGTGAGAAATTCTTTAACATTTGGATGTAGGTCACTTTTTTTAATGGAAACAAATATATTTTGAGTTGCAATTACATTTTCTAAAAACGATTGAATTGGTTTTGTGTCAGCTCCGCAAGCTTCCATCGCCTCAATATACATTTCATAGTGACTTTGTCTTTTTCCGTCAAGGGTTAAGTCGGTTTCTTCCGCTAAAACAATTTCATTAATTAAATATCGGGTTTCCGGATTTCCAACTGGTAACCATGGAGTAGTGGCACACGTTAATTTGATTTGAAGAGCTTTTAATAACGACATGAAATCCCAAACCGCATATACGTGATGTTCTTGAAATTGTCTTAAATCTTCAATAGTTCGAATGTTTTGATATAAAGAATGCTGTAAAAGCTTTTCGCGTTGAAAATTAATTTTTTGATTTATGGTTTCAATGTTCATAGCAATTTTATTTTAAATACGAAAAAAGAGAGGAAATGGGTTTCAATCTTCACTAACAAAAGTAAAAAAGCTTCCTCGAAAGAAGAAGCTTTTTGTATTGATTTTAGTTATTGTTTAATTATTTAAATGCAGGAATTCCGGTAATATCAGCACCTGTGATTAACAAGTGAATATCGTGAGTACCTTCATAGGTAATCACCGATTCCAAATTCATACTGTGACGCATAATCGAATACTCACCGGTAATTCCCATTCCACCCAACATTTGACGGGCTTCACGAGCAATATTGATAGCCATATCTACATTGTTTCTTTTTGCCATCGAAATTTGAGCGGTAGTTGCTTTTCCTTCGTTTCTAAGAACACCCAATCTCCAAGTTAACAATTGAGCTTTGGTGATTTCGGTAATCATTTCGGCTAATTTTTTTTGTTGCAATTGGAATGCGGCAATTGGTTTGTCAAACTGAATTCTTTCTTTGGCATAACGCAAAGCGGTATCATAACAATCCATCGCAGCACCAATAGCTCCCCATGCAATGCCGTAACGTGCTGAATCTAAACACATCATCGGAGCACCCAATCCGGATTTACCGGGTAATAAATTTTCTTTTGGCACTTTTACATTATCAAAAATTAATTCACCGGTAGCCGAAGCTCTCAATGACCATTTATTGTGCGTTTCAGGAGTAGAAAAACCTTCCATGCCACGTTCTACAATCAATCCGTGAATTCTTCCTTCTTCATTTTTTGCCCAAACAACAGCAATATCAGCAAATGGGGCATTCGAAATCCACATTTTCGCTCCATTCAATAAATAATGGTCGCCCATATCTTTGAAGTTGGTTACCATTCCACTTGGGTTTGAACCGTAATCCGGCTCGGTTAACCCAAAACAACCCATAAATTCACCGGTGGCTAATTTGGGTAAGTATTTCATGCGTTGCTCTTCGTTACCGAATTTCCAAATCGGATACATCACCAAGGATGATTGAACAGATGAGGTTGAACGCACACCGGAATCACCTCTTTCAATTTCCTGCATTATTAAACCATACGAAATTTGGTCTAAACCGGCACCACCATATTCTTCCGGTATATAAGGGCCAAATCCACCAATTTCACCTAATCCTTTGATGATTTGATTAGGAAATTCTGCTCGTTGAGCATATTCTTCTATTATGGGAGAAACTTCTCTTTTTACCCAAGCACGAGCGGCATCACGCACCAACTTGTGTTCATCGGTTAACAAATCGTCAAGTAAATAATAATCAGGAGATTGGAATAAATCTGGTTTCATTTTTAAGTGATTAGTGATTAGCGAATAGCAGATAGTTTACCAACTACTATAACGTTTGCAAAAGTAAATAAAGAAATGTAACAAATCAATGAACGATTGTTATATTTTTAAGAAAACAAATTTACATTTTCAAATAAAAATCTTTTGTCAACTCGATGTATGCATCTGTATACTCATGCCGATTGATTTCAATAACCAATTCTTCTGCTTCTAAAACGGGCAATTCATAGCGTTTAAAAGCCAATAAACTCCGTTTAATTTCGGTGTTGGGAGTGCCTTTTACACGAGTTACTTTTACAGGATAAAGTTCTACTTCTGCACATAAATCAATGAATTTTTCTTCTTCTTTATAGGGAATGATTACGGCAAAGATTCCGTTTTCTGAAAGTAGTAAATCAGCTGCCTCAATCAATTCTTCAAAAGGCATAGCGTCTTGAAAACGTGCTAAATCCCGTTGTGAATTTTCGGTTTTGAAATCCTCGGTATAAAAAGGGGGATTCGAAATAATCAAATCGTATTCGTCTTCCGGTTCTTCTATAAATTCATCCAAACCGGCATGAAAACAGAATAATCTATCTCCCCAAGGCGAATTTTCGAAGTTTTCTACACATTGTTCGTAGGCGTCTTCGTCAATTTCTAAGGCATCAATTTGTTCAGCATTACTTCGTTGGGCAATCATCAACGATAAAATTCCGGTTCCGGCACCAATATCCAACACGGAGAAAGGATGATTATCAATCGGACACCAAGCCCCTAACAACACACTGTCGGTGCCCACTTTCATAGCACATCGATCTTGTTGAATGGAAAATTGTTTGAATTGAAACATGATGATTAACGATTTAAGATTGAAGATTTTTGATTTCAGAACCTGAAACCCGACCCGAAGCGGAGCCGAACATAGCGAAGCTGAACCTGAAACCTGAAATCTGAAACTTTCTAAAGATACATCTCCACCAAACCTTCCGGTAAATTCATAACTACCTTCTTGTTTTCTCGATCAATTTTAATCAAGAACTGATCAATCATTGGTATAAGCATTTCAATCCCATTGTTCATTACTTCAAAAAGGGGTTGAGCAGTAGAATCATTTACGGAAACAATTGTACCAACAACGCCTAAACGTTGATCTTCTATGTCAAATCCAATGACTTCGTGGTAATAAAACTGATTTCCTTCTAGTTTTGGTAAAAAAGAAAGCGGAAGATAGAGTTCGCAACCTAAAACTTCGTCTGCTTGTTCTTCGTTGTCAATATCTTCAAACTTTACACGGAGAAAGTCATTTTTGTGTAAAGCACTATTTTCAATAAAAAATGGAACCAGATTTTTGTTTATTTCAACAAAAACTGATTCCATATTTTCATATAATTCAGGTTCGTCTGTGTCTAAATAGACTAAAACTTCACCCTTGTAACTAAACTTTTTAGCGATTTTGCCAAGATAGAAACATTCTTCTTTACGCATTATCGCAAAAAATTAAGCTTCTGTTTGTTCGTTGGTTTCTTCAGCAGTAGGAGCTTCTTCTGCAACAACTTCACTAGCTTCTTCAGCAACTTCCTCAGCAGTTTCTTCCACTACTTTTGCAGCTTCTGCTTCAGCTAATGCAGCAATACGTTTTTCATTAGCCGCTTTTTCAGCTTTTAAAGCTTCTGCTTTCGCTTTTGCTTCTGCTTTAGATAAACCGTCTTTTTTAGCATTTACTTTATTTGCTTTTTCTTCCAACCAAGCAGCTAATTTAGCATCTGCTTGCTCTTGTGTTAAAGCACCTTTTCTAACACCTCCGTCCAAGTGATGTTTCAACAAAGCACCTTTATAAGAAAGAATTGCTCTTGCAGTATCTGTTGGTTGAGCTCCATTGTGTAACCATTGAACAGCATTGTCCAAGTTTAAATCAATAGTTGCAGGGTTAGTGTTTGGATTGTAAGTTCCTAATTTTTCTAAGAATTTACCATCTCTTTTGGCTCTTGAATCAGCAGCCACAATCCAGAAAAAAGGTTTTCCTTTTTTTCCGTGTCTTTGTAATCTAATTTTTACTGGCATAATCGTATGATTAAATTGTGAGGTACTCGACCTCTGTTAATTAAGGGTGCAAATTTATAAAAAAAAATCACATGTGAGACTAAAAGGCTAAAAAAAGTAATTATTTATTTGAATTCCGAATTAATTTTGTTTTTAACACAGCTAAATGTCAATTTATTTCCAAGAAAAGTTATTTTTGTTCTTTGTAAATATGATTTCAATTTCAAACCCCATGAAAAAAATACTATACTTGTTTTTTATAACACTACTCTTTGGTTCTTGTGAAGAAGATGTGGTTTACAATAATCCTTCAGTTCAAGGTAAATTAGACAATGTCTTTTGGAGAGCTATTGATTCAAAAGCTGTTTTGGGAACAGATGGTTCTTTAACTTTGACGGCTATGGCAAGAAGACAAAAAATGACATTGAGAGTTCCGTCAACGAATTTAGGGATTTATCAATTGGGAAACAGTAACATTCGTTATGCTAGTTTTCTGTTTACTTACGAAACAGATGAGCTTTTTTATCACACCGGAAATAATATGGGCGGTGATGGACAAATAGAAATAACCGAATTTGATGCTGAAAATGGAACCGTTTCCGGGAATTTTCGTTTCAATGCCCTAAACATCGAAAACAATCCTTTGGGTGGAGAAATTTTAAATTTTAACAGAGGAGTTTTTTATAAAGTACCTATCACGGGAGTTACAGACTAATTCAAACTTTGCCTAATATACCTACCATGCATACGCATGGTTTTTTTTTATTTGAAATAAAAGAGTCATTTATAGTAGTTTACCATTTTAATAGTGTACCTTTGTTGGAAATAATATTTTTTTTATGAACATTTTTGTAGGAAGCCTTCCTTGGAGTATAGAGGAAGCAGATTTAAGAGAGTCTTTCGAGGCTTATGGAGCAGTTGACTCTGTTAAAGTTGTAACCGATAAATTTACGGGAAGAAGTAAAGGATTCGGTTTTGTTGAAATGCCTAACGATGACGAAGGTCAAAAGGCCATTGATGAATTGAACGGTGCTACTGTTCAAGGTCGTGCTATTGTAGTAAACAAATCAGAACCAAAACCGGAAGGTGAAAGAAGAAGCTTTAATAACAACCGCTCAGGTGGTAGTTATGGTGGTGGAAACAATCGCGGAGGCGGATATAACGGAGGTGGAAACAGCCGTGGAGGAGGAAGATACTAAGAGTATTTTTTGATAATTTAAAAGACCGTACTTTTTTAGTACGGTTTTTTTTTGTTAATAACTAAAATTGAAAATCTCTCTCGTAACCTCTATTTTTGAAATAGAATTAGGCAAAGATAACAACTCCTTACTAAGGACTATTCACAAATCACTTTCGCATGTTTTTAATATTTGATACCGAAACCACAGGTCTGCCAAAACGGTGGGATGCACCACTTACAGATACTGACAATTGGCCAAGATGTGTTCAGATTGCTTGGCAATTGCATGATGCTATGGGTAATTTACTGGAGCATCAGGATTATCTTGTTCAGCCCAACGGATTTAATATTCCTTATGATGCGGAAAGAATTCATGGGATTTCTACCGAATTAGCTCAGCAAGAGGGCGTGCCACTTTCTGAAGTTCTCGAAAAATTTAATAGTGCTCTCAGTAAGGCTAAGTTTGTTGTTGGCCAAAATGTGGGATTTGATTTAAATATTATGGGTTGTGAGTTTCACAGACTCCAAATGGAAACCATTCTAAATTCTCTTCCTGTTCTTGATACTTGTACCGAAGTTACAGCAGAATTGTTAAAGTTACCCGGAGGAAGAGGTGGTAAGTTTAAGTTGCCCACACTCACAGAACTCCATGAGTTTCTTTTTAAAGAGCCTTTTGCTGAAGCTCACAACGCCACTGCCGATGTGGAGGCAACGACACGATGTTTTTTGGAACTCATAAAAAGAGAGGTTTTTACCAAAGAAGAACTCGATGTTTCCCCGGATTATTTCAAAAATTTCAACGAACATAATCCAAAAGAAATTCAGCTCATTGGCTTAAATCATATCAATCTTAAAGCTGCTTCTGAAGCGATCCGTGCTCAACTACAACAAATTCAGAATAATAACGTCTCATTTGATAAAAAGCAAAATCAAGAGGCGTTGGTAAATGTTGATTTTGTTCATCTGCACAACCATACTCAGTTCTCAGTTTTACAATCTACAATCTCTGTAGCCGATTTAGTAAAAGCAGCGATTAAAAACAAAATGCCTGCGGTTGCCATGACCGATATTGGGAACATGATGGGTGCTTTTCATTTTGTCCGCGATGTTTTATACCATAATAAATCAGCCGAAGCTAAAAATAAAGCAGCAGTTGAAGCCGGAGAAAATCCCGCAGAAACAATCATTAAACCCATTGTGGGATGCGAATTTTTTGTGTGCGATAATCACAAAGATAAAACTCGAAAAGACAACGGATATCAAGTTGTTTTCTTAGCTAAGAATAAAAGAGGCTACCATAATTTAGCCAAAATGTCCTCCATAGGGTATACCGATGGCTTTTATTATGTGCCCCGTATTGATAAAGAAGTTGTACAAAAGTATAAAGAAGATTTGATTGTTTTGTCAGGAAGTTTGTCTGGAGAAATTCCAAATAAAATTTTAAATATTGGCGAAAATCAAGCAGAGGAAGCTCTAATCTGGTGGAAAAATCAATTTGGAGACGATTTCTACATTGAGTTAATGCGACACAATCAAGAAGACGAAAATCGTGTAAATGCTTCGTTATTGACATTAGCTCAAAAGCATAATGTAAAAATTGTGGCCACAAATAATGTTTTTTATATTGATAAAAATGACGCCAATGCCCATGATATTTTACTTTGTGTACGAGATGGTGAAAAACAAGCAACCCCAATAGGTCGGGGTCGTGGTTATCGGTACGGTTTGCCCAACCAAGAATATTATTTTAAGTCGGGAGATGAAATGAAAAAACTCTTTGCCGATTTACCTCAAGCTATCGTTAATACAAATGAAATTATAGAGAAAATTGAAATCTATGATTTAGCACGAGGTGTATTGCTCCCCAAATTTGACATTCCAGAAGAGTTTATAGTGCCTGAAGATGAGGAAGATGGAGGAAAAAGAGGGGAAAATTTATACTTGCGACATCTTACATTTGAAGGAGCCAAAAAACGATATGGAACCTTAACCCCGGAAATAGAAGAACGTCTTGATTTTGAATTAAAAACTATTGAAAATACAGGTTACCCGGGTTATTTTTTGATTGTTCAAGATTTTATAAAAGCGGCTCGGGATATGGATGTATCTGTAGGACCGGGTCGTGGTTCGGCTGCGGGTTCTGTTGTGGCTTATTGTTTGTGGATTACCAATATCGATCCTTTAGAATACGATTTACTTTTTGAGCGTTTTCTTAATCCGGACAGGGTGTCAATGCCTGATATTGATATTGATTTTGATGATGAAGGTCGTGGTCGCGTGATGCAATATGTAATAGATAAATACGGTGCCAATCAAGTAGCACAGATTATTACATACGGTAAAATGGCAACCAAATCTTCACTAAGAGACACGGCCCGAGTTTTGGATTTACCCCTTTTTGAAGCAGATAAATTAGCCAAACTTATACCCGGAATGATGCCTGGAAAATGGAGTTTAGCCCGTTTTTTGTCTGATTCTATTGAAGAGGTCAAAAAAGCAGTTCGCTCAGATGAATTTGATAATATAAAAGAATTAATTGCTATTGCCAACGAAGGCGATTTGGCAGGAGAAACCATTCAGCAAGCCAAAGTGCTTGAAGGTTCATTGCGAAATACCGGAATTCATGCCTGTGGAGTGATTATTACTCCTGATGATATTACCAATTTTGTCCCGGTTTCAACAGCTAAAGATTCAGAATTATATGTAACACAATTTGACAACTCCGTTGTAGAAAGTGCCGGTCTCTTAAAAATGGACTTTTTAGGCTTAAAAACCCTAACGCTAATAAAAGACACTGTCAAATTAATTAAATACCGAACGGGGAAAGAATTAGATCCGGATGCTTTTCCTATTGATGATGTAAAAACTTATGAATTGTTTCAACGTGGTGAAACGGTAGGTATTTTTCAATACGAATCGGTTGGGATGCAGAAATACTTAAGAGATCTCAAACCTACGGTTTTTGGCGATTTAATTGCCATGAATGCACTATATAGACCAGGACCTCTTGAATACATACCTTCTTTTGTTAGAAGAAAAAATGGGGAAGAAGAAATCACATATGATTTAGATGCTTGTGAAGAATATTTAGCCGAAACCTACGGAATTACCGTTTACCAAGAGCAGGTAATGTTGCTTTCGCAAAAGCTGGCCGGATTCTCTAAAGGAGATGCCGATGTACTTCGAAAAGCAATGGGTAAAAAGCAAAAAGATGTCTTAGATAAAATGAAATCTAAATTCATCGATCAAGCCGTGGCCAAAGGACATGACGCTCAAAAACTCGATAAAATTTGGACCGATTGGGAAGCTTTTGCAAGTTATGCTTTTAATAAATCGCATTCCACATGTTACGCTTGGATTGGGTATCAAACGGCTTACCTTAAAGCTCATTATCCGGCAGAATATATGGCAGCTGTTCTTTCAAACAACATGAACGATATCAAACAGGTTTCGTTTTTCATGGAAGAGTGTAAACGTATGGGCATGAAAGTATTAAGTCCGGATGTGAATGAATCCTTTTATAAATTTACAGTAAACGATGATGGGGCCATCCGCTTTGGTATGGGAGCCATTAAAGGGGTTGGAGCAGGAGCTGTGGAGACAATTGTTCAAAATAGATTAAAAGACGGAAAATACAAATCCATTTTTGATTTGGCAAAACGCATAGATTTACGTGCTGCCAACAAAAAAGCATTTGAAAATTTAGCACTTGCAGGGGGTTTCGATTGTTTTACATCAACCCACAGAGCTCAATATTTTCACCACGATGGGGATTCAATTACTTTCTTGGAAAAAGCCATGCGTTATGGAGCAAAGTTTCAAGAAAACGAGAATTCGGCTCAAGTGAGTCTGTTTGGAGAAGCCAGCGAAGTACAAATAGCAGAGCCACAAGTACCTCCATGTGAAGAGTGGAGTACGATGGAAAAATTAGCCAAGGAGAAAGAAGTGGTTGGAATATACATTTCCGGTCATCCCTTGGATGATTTTCGTTTTGAAATGAAATATTTTTGCAATACCAAACTTGAAGCCCTCAAACAATTGGAGCTTTATGTAAACAAAACCCTATCTTTTGCGGGAATTGTAACCAACATTCAACATCGAACAGCCAAAAACGGAAAAGGTTGGGCTACTTTTGTTTTAGAGGGATATGAGGAAAGTTTTGAGTTCCGCATTTTTGATGAAGAATACCTAAAATACCG
>JANJWE010000056.1 GCA_024709705.1 Flavobacterium sp.
GCAAAACCATTTCCATGTACGTTTCATAGAGCTTTTGATGAAGTTTTAGATTACGAACAAGCATTAGAAAACTTGATTTCTTGCGGATTTTCAACGATTCTGACTTCTGGAACTTTTCCAAATGTCATGGAAGGAAAAGAAGTTTTGAAACAATTAGTCATTCAAGCCAATAATCGAATAGAAATTATGCCAGGTGGCGGATTGCGTTCTACCAATATTTCAGAATTAGACGAAATGGTTAATACGAATTGGTTTCATTCTTCATCAATTACTGATGGAAGTGAAATTGCTAGTCCAGAGGAAATTTTTCAATTGAAGAAAAAGTTGCAATCTTAAAAGAACTTCTTAATTTGATGCTTTCACTTTCCAACTTATATGACTTATATGTTTAAAAAAATAACATTATTTCTAATTTTCATTTGCTATTCCGTTTTTGGACAAACTTCCTATCGTAATTTATCAACAGAAAATTGGACATTCAATAAACAAAACGAAACACAAAAACACAAGGCAACCATTCCCGGAACAGTTCACACCGATTTGTTTCAAAACCAATTAATTCCTGATCCGTTTTTTGGAGCCAATGAAAAGCAATTGCAGTGGATTGAAAATGAAAATTGGGAATACGAAACACATTTTACATTATCAGAATCGGAATTCAAAACTCAAAATATCGATTTGGAATTTGAGGGTTTGGATACCTATGCAACCGTTTTTTTGAACGGAAACGTAGTTTTAGAAGCTGATAATATGTTCCGAAAATGGACCATTTATGCCAAATCACATTTGAAAATCGGAACCAATCATTTAAAAGTGGTTTTTCATTCGGCAGTCCAAAAAGGGAAAGAAGAAGCGAAAAAATTATCTTACACATTACCTGAAAAAGAACGTGTTTTTGTTCGAAAAGCACAATATCAATTCGGTTGGGATTGGGGACCAAGATTTGTAACGGCTGGAATTTGGAAAAAAGTCCAATTGAAATTTTGGAATTCGGCTAAAATCGAAAACATAAAATACAGTCAAATCGAATTGAATGACAAAAAAGCGGTTTTAGAATTCACAACCGAAATTTATGTTTCCAAAGTCAAAACAATTCAGTTGAAAATCAATGACAAATCTCAAACTTTCAATCTTAAAAAAGGAAAGAATAAAATCAAAATGCAATATGAAATTGCGAATCCAAAATTGTGGTGGTGTAACGGATTAGGGGATGCGAATTTGTACCCTTTTACTGTTGAAATCAATCAGAAAAAGCAGCTATTGGATTCAAGGAAGCTAAACATTGGCTTGCGAACTATCGAATTAATTCAAGAAAAAGATCAAGTTGGAAGCAGTTTTTACTTCAAATTAAACGGAAAGTCCGTGTTTATGAAAGGAGCAAATATTGTTCCACCCGATAGTTTTTTGCCCAGAGTTTCGGATTCCACTTATTTTTCTTTAGTTGAAAATGCTAAAAAAGCGAACATGAACATGCTTCGTGTTTGGGGTGGCGGCGTTTATTTTGATGATGCGTTTTATGAAGCTTGTGATGTCAACGGAATTTTAGTTTGGCAAGATTTTATGTTTGCTTGTTCGATGTATCCTGGCGATGAAAAATTTGTAGAAAATGTAAAACAAGAAGTAATTGATAACGTAAATCGCCTGCAAAACCATCCAAGTATTGCGATATGGTGTGGAAATAATGAAAATGATGAAGGTTGGCACAATTGGGGTTGGCAAAAGCAATTTAACTATTCGAAAGCGGATTCTACAAAAATTTGGAATGATTACAAAAAAGTATTTCATGAAATGATTCCGCAGACTTTGGATAGTTTATTGTCAATAGAAAAGAATATTTATTGGTCGTCATCGCCTTCAAAAGGTTGGGGAAGAAAAGAAAGTTTAACACAAGGAGATGTGCATTATTGGGGCGTTTGGTGGGGAAAAGAACCTTTTGAAATGTATGAAAAAAAAGTAGGTCGATTTGTGAGTGAATACGGTTTTCAAGGGATGCTAAATTTGGAAACTTTACAAAAAGTGATAAATAAAGATGACTTAAATTTCACTTCCGAAGCTTTTAAAAATCACCAAAAACATCCAACAGGTTTCGAAACCATCAACGAATATATGGAACGAGATTATGTGGTGCCAAAAGATTTCGAGGATTATGCTTATATTTCTCAATTACTGCAAGCTCGTGGCATGAAAATCGCTATTGAAGCCCACCGAAGAGCTAAACCCTATTGCATGGGAACGTTATTTTGGCAATTAAATGATTGTTGGCCGGTTACGTCTTGGAGTTCGTTGGATTATTACGGCAATTGGAAAGCGTTTCATTACCAAGCGAAACGAAGTTTTGAGGAGTTGTTGCTTTCTGTTGAAGAGGAAAGTAATAAATATGAAGTGTTTTTGGTAAATGACAGTTTTGAAAAACAATCTGGAAAATTAGAATTGGAATTGTTTTCTTTTGATGGAAAGTTGCTTTGGAAAACTTCGAAAGAAATTGCTATTAAAGAAAATTCCAATACTATTATTTATGAAATTCCAAAAACTGAATTTGAGAAATTTGATTTGAAACAAACAGTTTTAAAAGTACAATTCAACAATGTTCAATCACACTATTTCTTTGTTAAGCCAAAAGATTTAAAACTTCAAAAACCCAATATTCAAATCAGATTTATAAGTGAATTTATGATTGAAAT
>JANJWE010000057.1 GCA_024709705.1 Flavobacterium sp.
TGGAAAAAAAGAAGAATCCAAAACAGACTCGACAACTATTACCGACACAGTCAAAGTAGAAGAAACACCTATTACAATTCCTGATTCTGCTACCATTGCAAAAGCATGGGAAGATTTCATGACTCCGGGTGAGCCACACAAAATGTTAGCATTAGAAAATGGAACATGGCAAGAAGATATGACCATGTGGATGGAACCCGGTGCTGAACCCATGAAAAATACGATGACAGCCGTTTCAAAAATGATTTTAGGTGATCGTTATCAAGAAACCATTCACAAAGGAGAATTTATGGGTATAGCATTTGAAGGTAAAAGTACTTTAGCTTACAATAATGCTTCCCAAGAATATACTTCAACTTGGATTGATAACATGAGTACAGGGATCATGATAATGTCCGGAAAATATGACGAAGTTACAAAATCTATAAATTTCTCCGGAACAACAGTAGACCCGGTAACTAAAAAAGAAAAAGCAGTTCGTGAAATATACACTTTTATAGATGAAAACACCCGAAAAATGGAAATGTTTGACGTAGATTATAGCGGAAAAGAATACAAAAGCATGGAAATTATTATGACCCGAAAAAAATAATTTTCCTTTTTTTTAATACAAAAGACTGTTTTGAAAAACAGTCTTTTTTTGTTTACAACTTCGTGAATAAATATACTTTGAAACTACTTTTTTTCAACGTAAATTTGCAACTACAACAACACAAATATTTTTTTTATGATTCATTTCTTCGGAAACGAAAATAACACCGTTTTTGCCGTTCAATCGCAAAACGAATTTTCGACTCAAGACATCGCAAAATTAAACTGGCTTTTTGGCAATACTTACAAAATAGAAAAATCCGTATTAACGGATTTTTTTGTTGGTCCTCGTGCCGCCATGGTAACCCCTTGGAGTACCAACGCTGTGGAAATCACACAAAATATGGGGATTCAAGGCATCATTCGAATAGAAGAATTTCATAAAGTAGAAAGCAATCATTCCGATTTTGACCCAATGTTATTTCAAAAATATACGGAATTACATCAAGACATTTTTACCATCAACATTCAACCGGAATCCATTAAAGAGATTGAAGATATCGCGGCCTACAACAAACAAGAGGGTTTGGCCTTAAGCGATGAAGAAATCAATTATTTGAATACACTTGCCATTAAACTGAAACGTAATTTAACCGATTCCGAAGTGTTTGGGTTCTCACAAGTAAACTCCGAACATTGCCGTCACAAAATTTTCAACGGAACTTTTGTGATTGATGGTGAAGAAAAACCGTCTTCCTTATTCAAATTAATCAAAAAAACATCTGCTGAAAATCCGAACGACATTGTATCAGCATACAAAGATAATGTCGCTTTTATCAAAGGACCTAAAGTGGAACAATTTGCTCCCAAAAGTGCCGACAAACCTGATTTTTATCAAACAAAAGAGTTTGATTCCGTAATTTCTTTAAAAGCAGAAACGCATAATTTCCCAACAACGGTTGAGCCTTTTAACGGTGCAGCTACCGGTTCTGGTGGAGAAATCAGAGACAGACTTGCGGGTGGACAAGGTTCACTTCCTTTAGCCGGAACTGCGGTTTATATGACATCGTATTCTCGATTGGAAGAAACTCGTCCGTGGGAAAATGCGATGGAGGAACGAAAATGGTTGTATCAAACCCCAATGGATATTCTAATCAAAGCGTCGAATGGTGCTTCCGATTTTGGTAATAAATTCGGACAGCCGTTAATTACAGGTTCGGTTTTGACTTTTGAGCACGAAGAAGAAGCTCGAAAACTCGGCTTCGATAAAGTAATCATGTTGGCAGGTGGAATAGGCTATGGAAAAGCCAATCAAGCTCAAAAACACGAACCCAAAACCGGAGATCAAATTGTGATATTGGGTGGTGAAAATTATAGAATTGGAATGGGTGGAGCTGCCGTTTCCTCAGCCGATACCGGTGCTTTTGGTTCCGGAATTGAACTAAATGCTATTCAACGTTCCAATCCCGAAATGCAAAAAAGAGCAGCCAATGCCATTCGTGGTTTGGTGGAAAGTGATGAAAATCCGATTGTTTCCATTCACGATCACGGTGCAGGCGGACACTTAAATTGTTTGTCGGAATTAGTAGAAGCGACAGGAGGTCTAATCGATTTGGATAAATTGCCTGTGGGCGATCCTACCCTATCTGCCAAAGAAATCATTGGCAACGAAAGTCAGGAACGAATGGGATTGGTGATTGGTCAAAAAGACATTGAAACTTTGCAACGCATTGCCGAAAGAGAACGTTCGCCTATGTATCAAGTAGGAGAAGTTACGGGCGATCATCGCTTTACATTTGAATCGAAAACTACAGGAGCCAAGCCCATGGATTTTGAATTGGCCGATATGTTCGGAAGTTCACCCAAAATGATTATGAAAGATGTTTCGGTAGAACGCAACTTTACTGAAATCAATTATAAAGAAACCGATTTTGAAAACTATTTAGAACAAGTTCTACAATTAGAAGCTGTGGCATGTAAAGATTGGTTGACCAATAAAGTCGATCGTTGTGTAGGCGGAAAAGTAGCCAAACAACAATGTGCCGGACCTTTACAATTACCATTAAACAATGTAGGTGTAATGGCATTGGATTATAAAGGAAAAGAAGGTATTGCCACTTCTATTGGCCACTCGCCTATTTCGGCCTTAATCGACCCAAAAGCAGGAAGTAGAAATGCGATTGGCGAAGCCTTATCCAATATTGTTTTTGCTCCGTTAAAAGACGGTTTAAAAAGTGTGTCACTTTCTGCCAACTGGATGTGGGCTTGTAAAAATGAAGGCGAAGATGCTCGTTTGTATGAAGCCGTTGAAGCGTGTTCAGCATTTGCCATCGAATTAGGCATCAACATTCCAACCGGAAAAGATTCCCTTTCCATGAAGCAAAAATATGCTGATACCGAAGTAATTGCCCCCGGAACGGTAATTATTTCTGCTGCCGGAAATTGTAATGAAATTACAAAAGTGGTTGAACCCGTTTTTCAAAAAAATGCCGGTTCGATTTACTACATCAATTTATCACAAGATGAATTCAAATTGGGAGGTTCTTCGTTTGCTCAAATTAGAAATGCCATTGGAAAAGAAACACCTACCATCAAAAATGCAGCTTTCTTCAAAAAAGCATTCAACGTTATTCAGGAGTTAATCAAAAATGATGAAATTGCAGCCGGTCACGATATTGGAAGCGGCGGACTGATAACCACTTTACTTGAAATGTGTTTTGCGGATAATCAGTTAGGTGCGAATCTCGATTTTTCATCATTTGAAGAAAAAGATTTGTTGAAAATTTTATTCTCTGAAAACATCGGAATTGTGCTTCAAGCGAATGATGATAACGTTTTTGAATCATTCTTGAAGGAAGAAAATATCTCTTTCCATACTTTAGGAAAAGTTACCGATTCGGGTGTTTTAGAAATCGAAAATTATGCGTTATCGATTGAAAAATATAGAGATATTTGGTTTAAAACTTCCTATTTATTAGACCAAAAGCAAACCAAAAACGGAAGAGCTGCTGCACGATTTGTAAATTATAAAAACCAACCCTTACAGTATCAATTCCCATCCCATTTTATGGGTAAAAAACCGGAAATTGAAGCATCAAAACCAAGACCAAATGCAGCTATTATCCGTGAAAAAGGAAGTAATTCGGAACGCGAAATGGCCAACGCCATGTATCTAGCCGGATTTGATGTAAAAGATGTCCACATGACTGATTTAATTTCAGGTCGTGAAACATTGGAAGATATTCAGTTTATTGGTGCGGTGGGCGGATTTTCCAATTCAGATGTGTTGGGTTCTGCTAAAGGTTGGGCCGGAGCCTTCTTATACAACGAAAAAGCCAAAACAGCGTTGGATAATTTCTTTAAAAGAGAAGACACCTTATCGGTTGGAATTTGCAATGGTTGTCAGTTATTTATGGAATTAGAAGTCATTAATCCGGAACATGAAATTCACGGAAAAATGCACCACAACGACAGTCAAAAACACGAAAGTGGATTTACTTCTGTGATAATAAAGGAAAATAATTCGGTTATGCTTTCCACATTGGCAGGAACAACTTTAGGCGTTTGGATTTCGCATGGCGAAGGAAAATTCAAATTGCCGTATGAAGAAAGTCAGTATCATATTGTAGCTAAATACGGTTACGAAAATTATCCGGCTAATCCAAATGGTTCCGATTACAATACAGCCATGATGTGCGATAAAACCGGTCGCCATTTGGTGATGATGCCACACATAGAACGTTCTACTTTTCCCTGGAATTGGGCCTATTATCCAAAGGATAGAAACGATGAAGTTTCGCCTTGGCTAGAAGCTTTTGTAAATGCCAGAAAGTGGATAGATGAAAATAAGCATCAATAATTATAATTTAAAAATAAGTTTATAACATAAAAATCAAGGAGTTGACAAATTTCAACTCCTTTTTTTATTAAAATGGTTTGAAAATCATTGTTTTTTCTCTAATTTGCATAAAATTCTATAAAAAGATGATTCCAATAACCCGACTTTTTGATTTCCCCTATTATCAACTGGAAAAAAACAACATTCCGGACTGTTTAGTTACCAAATACAATGGTGAATGGGTAAAAACTTCAACACAAGAATATATCGATAAGGCAAATGCTATTTCCAGAGCATTTATACGATTAGGAGTTCAAAAAAATGATAAAATTGCCATCATATCATCTACCAACCGAACTGAATGGAATATTTTTGATATCGGTTCATTACAAGTTGGAGCTCAAACGGTTCCTATTTATCCAACTATCGCATCAGAAGATTATGAATATATTTTAAATCACTCTGAATCAAGTTATTGCATTGTTTCTGAT
This sequence comes from Flavobacterium sp., assembly GCA_024709705.1. Taxonomy (GTDB): domain Bacteria; phylum Bacteroidota; class Bacteroidia; order Flavobacteriales; family Flavobacteriaceae; genus Flavobacterium. The sequence continues at coordinate 4,861 of JANJWE010000057.1, forward strand.
CAAGTAGTATATGATAAATTAATTGCGATTAAAAATAATGTCCCTACATTAAAAGATGTATATTCTTTTGATGAAATTACGGGATGTAAAAACTGGAAAGAATTATTAAGTTTAGGATCAGACACTTCTAATCAAGATGTGGTGGAAGACCGAAAAAACAACGTAAAACCTGAAGAATTAGCCACAATCATATATACATCAGGAACCACGGGAAGACCCAAAGGTGTAATGCTTTCGCATCACAATATTGTTTCCAATGTATTAGACAGTGCACCTCGTATTCCATTTCAAGAAGGAACCAGCACTGCGTTAAGTTTTTTACCCATTTGCCATATTTTTGAAAGGGTCATTTTATACATCTACCAATACTATTCGGTTTCAGTTTATTTTGCGGAAAGCATTGAAAAATTAACGGACAACCTAAAAGAGGTTCATCCCAATGTAATGACCGTAGTACCGCGATTGTTGGAGAAAGTTTATGACAAAATTTATGGAAAAGGTGCCGAATTAACCGGTATCAAAAAAATGCTCTTCTTCTGGGCTATTAACCTTGGATTACGCTACAAACCCTATGGACAAAACGGTTGGTGGTATGAAAAGCAATTGGGTATTGCCCGAAAATTAATTTTCAGCAAATGGAAAGAAGCTCTAGGCGGAAAATTAGATGTAATGGTTTCCGGAAGTGCTGCTCTTCAACCCCGTTTAGCTCGAGTATTTGCAGCAGCAGGTATTCCAGTGATGGAGGGTTATGGACTTACTGAAACCTCTCCTGTAATTTCTGTGAATGATATGCGAAACGGATTGTTTAGAATTGGTACCGTAGGAAAATTAATTAAAGGTGTAGAAGTTAAAATAGCCGAAGACGGTGAAATCCTATGTAAAGGTCCAAATGTTATGATGGGTTATTATAAAGATCAAACCCTTACAGATGAAGTTATTAAAAACGGTTACTTTCATACGGGTGACATTGGTGAATTCGATAATGATGGATTTCTTCGAATAACAGATCGTAAAAAAGAAATGTTTAAAACATCAGGCGGAAAATATATTGCTCCGCAATTAATTGAAAATCGACTAAAACAATCTTTCTTCATCGAACAAGTTATGGTAATTGGCGATGGAGAAAAAATGCCTGGTGCCTTTATTCAACCCAATTTTGATTTTGTAAGAGAATGGGCCAAAAGACATCAAATAAATTTAACCGAATCTAATGAAGACTTGGTTAACCACCCCAAAGTAATCGAACGTTTCCAAGAAGAAGTAAATGAGGCCAATGAAAAATTTGGAAATTGGGAAAAAATCAAACGATTTGAATTAACTCCGGATGTTTGGTCAATAGATGGAGGACATCTTACACCTACTATGAAATTGAAACGAAAAATTGTAAAAGAAAAATACCAACATCTTTACGATAAAATATACAACCAATCCTAATAGCAAAACTCTCCAAATGGAGAGTTTTTTTTATTTATATTCAATCATTTTAGCATTTAGATATTGTTATTTTTAAAATTTAAATGTTAAAATTAAAAAATACTATGCGTGCATAATATATTTTTAGTAACTTTGAAAACGTTTGCGTAAAATATGAAAGATAAAACCATAGACTATATCCTTCGGGCAACTTGGCAATCGGTAGCCAGAATGTATAATGAAGAAGCATCAAAATATGATGGCTCAATGGCTATAGGTTTTGCTTTATTGAGTATTGACAAAGAAGAAGGTACTCCATCAACTTACATTAGCAACCGTATGGGAATGGAAGCAACGAGTCTCACGCGAACTTTAAAAACCTTAGAAGAAAAAGGATTAATTGTACGAAAAAAAAATCCTGACGACGGTAGAGGAGTCCTTATTTATCTCACCGATTTAGGAAAAGAAAAAAGAGAGTTATCCCGAAATACTGTTTTGAAATTTAATGAAGTAATACGAGAAAATATTTCTGATGAACAATTAAAAAATTTCATCGAAGTAGCGGAAGTTATCACAGAACTTATTAACGAAAAGAAAATTTTTTAAAACACAATAGAACACATAAATAGTTAAAATTGGCTTCATTCTTTTTTTCCTAATTAAAATTATGTGTCCCAAAAAACAAACAAAAACCAGCGGAAAGTCAAAACCCGCAATAAGAAATAAAAAATGAAAAGAACAATTAAAAAAGTGGCAGTCATCGGTTCCGGAATTATGGGCTCAGGAATCGCTTGTCATTTTGCCAACATTGGTGTAGAAGTCCTTTTGTTAGACATCATTCCAAACGCATTAACGGAAGCGGAAGAAAAAAAAGGACTCACTTTAGAAAGTAAAGTAGTTCGCAACCGTATCGTAAATGAAAGTTTAACGAATGCTCTAAAATCGAACCCCTCACCTATTTACAGTCAAAAATTCGCCAACCGAATCACTACCGGGAATACAACGGAAGATATGCCGAAAATTGCAACTGTCGATTGGATTATCGAAGTAGTGGTAGAACGTTTAGACATCAAAAAACTCGTTTTCGAACAAGTGGATAAATACAGAAAACCGGGAACATTGGTTACTTCCAATACATCTGGAATTCCGATTCAATTTATGAGCGAAGGTCGTTCCGATGATTTCCAACAGCATTTCTGCGGAACGCATTTCTTCAACCCAGCTCGTTATTTAAAATTATTTGAAATCATTCCGGGACCAAAAACAAGTCAATCCGTTTTAGATTTCTTAACCCATTACGGTTCACAATTTTTAGGAAAAACGTCGGTTGTTGCCAAAGATACTCCGGCCTTCATTGGAAACCGAATTGGAATTTTCGGAATCATGAGTCTATTTCACCAAGTGAAAGAAATGGGCTTAACCATTGAAGAAGTGGATAAATTAACCGGTCCGGTGATTGGTCGTCCAAAGTCGGCAACCTTTAGAACGGTAGATGTAGTAGGTTTAGACACTTTAGTTCATGTAGCCAACGGTATTTACCAAAACTGCCCGAATGACGAAGCTCACAACTTGTTCAAATTACCTTCTTTTATTGATAAAATGATGGAGAACAAATGGTTGGGAAGCAAAACCAAACAAGGATTTTATAAAAAAGTAGATAAGGATATTTTGTCGTTGGATTTGGATACGATGGAATATCGACCAAATAAAAAGGCATCATTTGCAACACTAGAATTAACCAAAACTATCGATAAACCAATTGATCGTTTCCGTGTTTTGGTGAAAGGAAAAGACAAAGCCGGTGATTTTTACCGCAAGAATTTTGCTGCAATGTTTGCCTATTGTTCAAACAGAATTCCTGAAATATCCGACGAATTATACAAAATTGATGATGCCATGAAAGCCGGTTTCGGTTGGGAAAATGGTCCGTTTGAAATTTGGGACAGCATCGGCGTAGCCAAAGGAATTGAAATGATGCGAGCTGAAGGTTATGAACCGGCTGCATGGGTGACTGAAATGGTAAAATCTGAAAATGCTTCTTTTTACACGGTTAAAAACGGTGCGACTTACTTTTACAACATTCCATCAAAATCACAAGAGAAAATTCCGGGTCAGGATGCGTTTATCATCTTAGACAACATCCGAGAAAGTCAAAAAGTTTGGGGTAATGCAGATGCCACGATTCATCATTTGGGTGACGGAATTTTAAATTTAGAATTCCATTCCAAAATGAATACGATTGGTGGTGGTGTTTTACAAGGCATCAACAAAGCTATCGATTTAGCCGAAAAAGAATACAATGGTTTGGTTATCGGTAACCAAGGAGCAAATTTCTCAGTAGGAGCCAATATCGGAATGATTTTCATGATGGCTGTGGAACAAGAATATGACGAATTAAATATGGCCATCAAAATGTTCCAAGACACGATGATGCGATGTCGCTACTCCTCTATTCCGGTTGTCGTTGCTCCTCATGGAATGACATTGGGTGGTGGTTGCGAAATGACCATGCATGCCGACAGAGTGGTTGCTGCTGCAGAAACCTACATTGGTTTAGTTGAGTTTGGAGTTGGAGTGATTCCCGGCGGAGGTGGTTCTAAAGAGATGACGCTTCGTGCCTCCGATTTATTCCGTAAAAACGATGTAGAATTGAATGTGTTGCAAGAATATTTCTTAACTATTGGTATGGCAAAAGTTGCTACTTCAGCTTATGAAGCTTTTGATTTAGGTATTCTTCAAAAAGGTAAAGATATTGTGGTGGTAAATCGCGACAGACAAATTGCGGTAGCCAAACAAATTGCGTTGCAAATGGCAGAACAAGGGTACACCCAACCGATTCAACGCAAAGACATTAAAGTGTTAGGAAAACAAGCGTTGGGAATGTTCTTAGTGGGAACCGACCAAATGCAAGCCGGAAAATACATTTCGGAACACGATAGAAAAATTGCGAACAAACTAGCTTATGTCATGGCAGGTGGTGATTTATCAGAACCAACATTGGTAAGTGAGCAGTATTTGTTGGATATCGAACGAGAAGCATTTTTATCGTTATGTACTGAACGCAAAACATTGGAAAGAATCCAATTTATGTTGACTAAAGGAAAACCGTTAAGAAATTAGATAATAGAAAAAAGAAAATAGAATATAGATTTAACCGATAAAATCTATTCTTTATACTCTATTTTCTTAACTCTTAAAAACAAAAAACATGAAAACAGCATATATAGTATCAGGATTTCGTACAGCAGTTGGTAAAGCACCAAAAGGAGTTTTTCGTTTCAAACGTCCTGACGAATTAGCAGCCGAAACAATTGAACATTTAATGGCTCAATTTCCCGATTTCGACAAAAAACGCATCGACGACGTAATGGTGGGCAATGCCATGCCTGAAGCGGAACAAGGGCTAAACGTAGGTCGTTTAATTTCTTTAATGGGATTAAAAGTAACTGATGTTCCGGGTGTAACGGTGAATCGTTATTGTGCTTCAGGTTTGGAAACGATTGGAATGGCAACTGCCAAAATACAATCCGGAATGGCCGATTGCATCATCGCCGGTGGAGCCGAAAGCATGAGTTTTATTCCAATGGGTGGCTACAAACCTACTCCGGATTATTCCGTTGCGGCAAATGGAAACGAAGATTACTACTGGGGAATGGGTTTGACAGCGGAAGCGGTGGCAAAACAATTCAACGTGTCACGTGAAGACCAAGATGAATTTGCTTATCATTCCCACCAAAAAGCTTTAAAAGCTCAGGCAGAAGGAAAATTTGACAAACAAATCGTTCCGATTACCGTTGAACAGACATTTTTAAATGAAAACGGTAAAAAAGAAACCAAATCCTATACCGTTACCAAAGACGAAGGACCACGTGCGGACACCAATAAAGAAGCATTAAGCAAATTAAAACCTGTATTTGCTGCCGATGGTTCAGTTACAGCTGGAAATTCATCGCAAATGAGTGATGGTGCGGCTTTCGTATTAATCATGAGTGAAGAATTAGTCAACGAATTAGGCATCAAACCTATTGCCCGTTTAGTCAATTTCGCATCCGCCGGAGTGGAACCCAGAATCATGGGAATTGGTCCGGTAAAAGCCATTCCGAAAGCCTTAAAACAAGCCGGTTTAACTTTGAATGATATTGATTTGATTGAGTTAAACGAAGCTTTTGCATCACAATCCTTAGCTGTAGTTCGAGAATTAGGTTTAAATCCTGACATCGTAAACGTAAATGGTGGTGCGATTGCATTGGGTCATCCACTGGGTTGTACAGGTGCAAAACTATCCGTTCAATTATTTGATGAAATGCGTTTGCGTGGCAGTAAATACGGAATTGTAAGTATGTGTGTAGGAACCGGACAAGGAAGTGCGGGGATTTTTGAATTGCTTTAAATAAGATAGATTCCGCTTTTTGTCATTCCGACGAAGGAGGAATCTCATACTAATTGAGGAATAACGTGATGAGATTACTCCTTCGTCGGAATGACAAGATT
>JANJWE010000073.1 GCA_024709705.1 Flavobacterium sp.
TACAATCCGTAAAATGTCAGGAGCTGTTGGGGTAGAAAGAATATTCCCTGTTAACATGCCTGCTTTACAAAAAATTGAAGTGAACCAAAGAGGTAAAGTTAGAAGAGCTCGTATTTTCTACTTTAGAGATCTTACCGGTAAAAAAGCAAAAATTAAAGAGAAAAGAAGATAATTTTTCTCGAATGATATTTAAGTCCCGTTTTGAAATTCAAAACGGGATTTTTTTTGCTTAGCCAATCGTATTGCGTATTTTTCAAAAATTGACTTCTTTTTTATGGAATTTATAATTTAATACGGTTGAATTGTCATATTCTCAATTCAAACGTTTTCGTATAAAGGAATTAACCTAAATTGCTTTGATTTTCATAACTTTGCAATCCTTAATTACGAAAAACAAACAAACTTTAAATCATGTCAAAATCCAAAATTATTTACACAATTACGGATGAAGCTCCTATGCTTGCCACTCACTCCTTTCTTCCCATTGTAAAAGCTTTTACTGCTCCTGCACAAATTGAAGTTGAAACCCGAGATATATCATTAGCCGGAAGAATCATTGCGAATTTTCCGGAATACTTAACTGAAAATCAACGCATCAATAATGATTTAGCAGAGCTGGGTCAACTAGCTACAACACCAGAAGCCAACATCATAAAATTACCGAATATTTCAGCATCGGTACCGCAATTAAAAGAAGCAATTGCAGAATTACAAAAGTTAGGCTATGCCATCCCAAATTTTGTAGAAAATCCGCAAACCGAAGAAGAGAAAACCATCAAAGCTAAATTTGCAAAAGTGCTGGGTTCTGCTGTTAATCCCGTTTTACGTGAAGGGAATTCGGACCGTAGAGCTCCAAAAGCAGTAAAAAATTATGCCAAAAACAATCCGCATAGCATGGGAGCTTGGTCTAGCGACTCTAAAACGCATGTAGCTCACATGAGCGGTGGCGATTTTTATGGCAGTGAGCAATCGGTTGCCATTCCTGAAGCTACAACGTTCAAAATTGTCTTTGTAGCCAAAGACGGAACAACCAAAATATTAAAAGATACAACCCCTTTAAAAGCCGGTGAAATTATAGATAGTTCGGTAATGAATTTAAAATCTTTAAAACAATTCATTGCCCGTGAAATTGAAGATGCAAAGGCAAAAAATGTTTTGTTTTCAGTTCACTTGAAAGCAACCATGATGAAGGTTTCCGACCCTATTATTTTTGGAGCCATAGTAGATGTTTTCTTTGCCGATGTTTTTGAAAAATATGCCGATTTATTCAACGAATTAGGGGTTAATACCAAAAACGGTTTGGGTGATGCATATGCTAAAATTGCAGGTCATCCCAAACAAGCTGAAGTTGAAGCAGCATTAAATGAAGCTATGGCAAAAGGTCCCGCCATTGCCATGGTGAACTCGGATAAAGGGATTACCAATCTTCACGTTCCCTCGGATGTTATTGTAGATGCGTCCATGCCGGCTATGATTCGTACATCCGGACAAATGTGGAATGCGAAAGGCAAACCACAAGACACCAAAGCAATTATTCCGGACAGATGCTATGCCGGAGTGTATACCGCTACGATTGATTTTTGTAAAAAACATGGAGCATTTGACCCCAAAACCATGGGAAGTGTTCCTAACGTTGGTTTGATGGCTCAAGCTGCAGAGGAATATGGTTCTCACGACAAAACTTTCCAAATGGATCAGGATGGAGTGGTAAAAGTTGTTGATGCCCATGATACCCTTTTAATGCAACAAAATGTTGAAAAAGGTGATATTTTCAGAATGTGTCAAGTGAAAGACGCTCCTATCCAAGATTGGGTAAAACTAGCCGTAAACCGTGCCAGATTATCCAATACACCAGCTGTTTTTTGGTTGGATGAAAACAGAGCTCACGACAGACAAATTATCAAAAAAGTAAATGAATATCTAAAAAATTACGATACAAACGGATTGGATATTCGCATTTTGAATCCGGTTGATGCCACTACTTTAACCTTGGAAAGAATAACCAAAGGATTGGATACTATTTCGGTAACAGGGAACGTGTTGCGTGATTACTTAACCGATTTATTCCCCATTTTAGAATTAGGAACTTCGGCTAAAATGCTATCTATCGTGCCGTTAATGAATGGCGGTGGATTATTTGAAACCGGTGCCGGAGGTTCAGCTCCCAAACATGTGGAACAATTTATCGAAGAAGGGTATTTGCGATGGGATTCATTGGGTGAATTTTTAGCTCTTGGGGTTTCGTTAGAACATTTAGGTCAAACATTGAATAATGCCAAAGCTTTGGTTTTATCTGAAACCTTAGATACGGCCACTGAAAAATTCTTAGAAAACGATAAATCTCCAGCTCGAAAAGTAGGTCAGATTGACAACAGAGGTTCGCATTTTTATTTGGCACTGTATTGGGCTCAAGCTTTAGCAGAACAAAATAAAGATGCAGAACTACAAGCACTTTTCACTCCTATTGCTCAAGAATTAACCCAAAACGAAGCCCAAATCAATGGAGAATTGATAGGTTCGCAAGGTAAAAAACAAGAAATTGGTGGGTATTACAAACCTGATTTTACATTGTTGGAAAAAGCAATGCGTCCGAGTGCAACATTTAATGCTATTTTGGCGAAGTTGAATTAAAAATATATTTTCTCCTAATAACAAAGACAATCTTAACCGGTTGTCTTTTTTTATTAACCGTACTTTAACAAATGGTGTATAAAATTTCTGAAAAAAAATCATCAATTTTGTTAAAAAATTTGCTTATGTCGTTAAACAAAATAGCATTTCAATTTATCCTTCTTTTCATTTGTTTATCAAATGGTGTGGCTCAAGAAAAATTTACTTTAAGTGGTACCGTAACAGACAAGCGTAGTAATGAATCGCTATATGGCGTAAATATCATTGTAACTGATTTAAAAACGGGGGCTACAACCAATGAGTATGGATTTTTTTCGTTGTCTCTACCTAAAGGAACATACCAAATTGAAATAAGTTTTCTGGGGTATGAAACGATTTCAGAATCTATTATTTTAGACAAAAACATTCGAAAAAACTTCAGTCTATCAGAGACCACGCAACAATTGAAAGAGGTGATAGTTTCAGAACGCAAGTTAAAATCTGAAATAAAAAAACCTGAAATGAGTGTAAATAAACTTTCAATTCAGGAAGTAAAAGAGATGCCTGTTTTATTGGGAGAAGTAGACATCGTCAAATCGTTGCTCACTTTACCGGGTGTAAGCAGTGCCGGTGAGGGGCAATCCGGTTTTAATGTTCGAGGTGGTGGTGCCGATCAAAATTTAATTTTATTAGACGAGGCTACGATTTACAATTCTTCGCATTTATTTGGATTATTCTCGGTCTTTAATCCTGATGCCATTAAAGATTTAAAACTTTATAAGGGCGGTATTCCGGCTCGTTATGGTGGAAGATTGTCATCTGTTTTGGATATTTATCAAAAAGAGGGAAACAGTAACGATTTTCATATGAATGGTGGAATCGGACTTATATCCAGCAGACTTCTTGCTGAAGGACCTTTGCAAAAAAACAAAGGCTCTTTTCTCGTAGCAGGAAGAGGTACCTATGCCCATTTGTTTTTAAAACTAACAGACAATAACAATTCGGCTTATTTTTATGATTTAAACACCAAATTGAGTTATAAAATTAATGACAATAATAATATTTACTTTTCCGGATATTTTGGAAGAGATGTGTTTACGCTCAACAATACATTTGTAAACACTTATGGAAATGCTGTTTTAAACTTGCGTTGGAATCATCTCTTTTCCGACAAATTATTCAGTAATATGTCGCTCATATACTCTGATTATTATTATGGTCTAGAACTCGATTTTATTGGTTTCGAATGGAACAGTGGTATTAAAAACTACAATTTCAGATACGATTTTAAACATTATGTTACGGATAAAATAAAACTTACCTACGGTGCGAATGCTATCTATTATACATTCAATCCCGGTAAAATTGAACCCAGCCGACCTGACTCGGGAATCAACTCCGATCAATTGGACCGAAAATATGCCTTTGAATCTGCATTGTATTGGGATGCAGAACATCAAATTTCAGATAAAATATCTGTATCCTACGGACTTCGCTACAGTAATTTTTTACGATTAGGGGAACAAACTCTAAACGTTTATGAAAACAATCAAGCCGTAATTTTCAATCCAACTTTTCAAATCTATGAAAGTGCAGAACCCATTGGAACAAAATATTATGGAAGAAACAAAACCATTGCACAATTTGACAACTGGGAACCCCGATTGGGAATTTCCTATGCTTTAAACGACCGCCAATCGATAAAGGCCAGTTACAATCGCATGAGTCAGTATTTGCATTTGATATCAAACACTCAATCCCCCACTCCATTGGATGTTTGGGCTCCCAGCGACTCCTTTTTAAAACCCCAAATACTGGATCAATTCGCTCTGGGATATTTTCAAAATTTTAAGGAGGATGCTTATTCATTAGAGGTAGAAACCTATTACAAAAAAATACAAGATCGGGTAGATTACATTGATGGAGCCAATTTAATAGCCAACGAAGCCATAGAACGCGTAGTCTTAAACGGTCGTGGTAGAGCTTATGGTCTGGAAATTTTGTTCCGTAAAAATGAGGGTCGTTTCAACGGATGGTTGGCCTATACCTTAGCTCGAACCGAACAACAAGTTGCAGGAAGAACTCCAGAGGAAACCGGTATTAATAATGGAGATTGGTATAAAACCGGATTTGATAAACTTCATGATTTATCATGTGTAGGAAACTACAAATTGAATGAAAAATGGCGGTTTGGTGCCAATTTTTCACTGCAAACCGGACAACCCGTGACATTTCCCAACGGACAATACGAATATTTAGGTATTACAATTCCCAATTATACGAGTAGAAATGACAGCAGACTCCCCACCTATCATAGATTGGACTTTTCAGCTACGCTAACTCCAACTAAAAATAAAAATCGTACCTGGCAAGCAGAATGGGTTTTTGGGATTTACAACCTTTACAATCGTCAAAATGCAGCCTCTATCACTTTTAGACAAAATGATGAAACCGCAAGAAATGAAGCTATTCGACTTTCTATTTTTGGAATTGTACCTAGTGTAACCTATAACTTTAAATTTTAAACTATGAAAAATATATTCTATCTAGTTGCCTTTCTTTTGATGGGAATTTTTACAAGTTGTGAAGAAGTTATTGATGTGAATCTGAAAACGGCTGAGCCCCGATTGGTAGTTGAAGCTACCATAAATTGGATTAAAAATACGCCCGGAAATATTCAAGCGATTCGCTTGTCTACAACAACCGGGTATTTTGATACCGAAATTCCACCGGTTACCAATGCCGGAGTTCAAATTACCAATAGCTCAGGAACTGTTTTTACTTTTGCGGAAATTGACCAACCCGGATTGTATATTTGTTCAAATTTTGTTCCGGTTCTCGGAGAAACATATACCTTAACTATTGAATACCAAGGCGAAATATACACTTCTACAGAAAGACTTTTAGCAACTCCAACGGTAACACGGGTAGAACAACGCAATGATGCCGGTGTTTTAGGTGAAGACATAGAACTAAAATTCTTTTTTAACGATATTCCTAATGAAACCAATTTTTACTTTTTAGGAATATTTGATCCCTATAAAGTCATTCCCGAATATGGGGTCTTAGAAGACCGCTTTTTCCAAAACAATGAAATGTTTGGATTGTATTTTAGCGATCAATTTAAACCAACAGATACGGTAACCTATACTATGAGTGGTGTTTCTCAACAATATTTCAACTACATGAATATTCTTTTAGCTCAAGCCGGAACCACAAGTGCAGGACCTTTTAGCACTCCCACTTCTACGGTGAGAGGAAATATAGTGAATCAAACGAACTTCAGTAATTTTGCATTAGGCTACTTTAGGTTAGGTGAAACCGAAGTAAAAGAATACATTATTGAATAATTCTTTTAACAAAAAGCAAATAGCGTAAAAATGTCATCACATCACATTGTCAAAGACGATCAAGAGCCCGCTTTAATAATAGCCAATGGAGCCTCATGTAGTGAAGAACTATTGGGACAATTATTAGAATGGTCGCCAATAGTTATTGTATTAGATTCTGCCATGAGTCGAGTGATGGAATTAGGCATTAAAGTTGATGTTTTGTTAGGTGATTTTGATCGTGATTTTGACAGTAACCATTACAAAGAGATGCAATATCCACTTGAAATCATTCACACACCTGATCCCAACAAAACCGATCTTGAAAAAGCTTTTGATTATTTAATTGAACGAAAAGTACCCGCAGTTAATGTAGTTTGGGCTACGGGAAAAAGAGCCGACCATACCATTACCAATATTACGTCTATTGTAAAATATAGAGATCGTTTGAAAATTGTTCTTTTTGACGATCATTCCAAAATATTTTTGCTTCCTAAAAAGTATGAAAAATGGTATCCGGCTCAGTCGGTAATTTCGCTTATACCAATTGGTGCTGTTCACGGCATTCATTCGCAAAATTTATTCTATCCTTTAGCGAATGATTCACTTACCATTGGCTATAGAACAGGCAGTAGCAATCACGTTGCAGAGGATGGAATTGTTACTATTTATCACGATGAAGGCGATTTAATATTAATGGAATGTTGGGATTAATTCTACTCCAAAAATGATTAACTTAGCGACTCAATAATTCAGCTAATCTTCCCTTCAAAAATGAAATTCCAAGTCATATCTGAATACCAACCCACTGGAGATCAACCACAAGCCATTGAAAAATTGGCGAATGGCATCTGGAATGGTGAAAAATACCAAACCTTATTGGGTGTTACCGGTTCCGGAAAGACTTTTACTGTAGCTAATGTTATTGAAAAAGTAGAAAAACCAACATTGGTACTAGCTCATAATAAAACTTTAGCAGCTCAATTGTACTCAGAGTTCAAACAATTTTTCCCAAATAATTCTGTACAATATTTTGTATCCTATTACGACTATTACCAACCGGAAGCTTATATTCCGGTAACAGGAACCTATATAGAAAAAGATTTATCTATTAATGACGAATTGGAAAAACTGCGACTTAGCACAACTTCAGCCCTTCTTTCGGGAAGAAGAGATGTTCTGGTTGTAGCCTCTGTTTCCTGTTTGTATGGTATTGGAAATCCGGTAGAATTTCAAAAAAACGTCATTTCAGTTGATATAGGTCAGATTATTTCTCGAACTCAATTACTACACCGATTGGTTCAAAGTTTATATTCGAGAACCGAAGCCGAATTTTTACCCGGAACGTTTCGCATCAAAGGAGATGTGGTTGAAATTTTCCCAAGTTATGCTGATGAGCCTTTCAGAATTCATTTTTTTGGAGATGAAATTGAAGAAATTGAAGCATTTGATGCTAAAACAGCTAAGGTAATTGAGCGTTACAGCAAACTCAATATTTATCCTGCCAATATGTTTGTTACTTCACCGGATGTGTTGCAAAATGCCATTTGGGAAATCCAACAAGATTTGGTTAAACAAGTGGATTATTTTAAAGAGACCGGAAAACATCTGGAAGCCAAAAGATTGGAAGAGAGAACTAATTTTGATTTAGAAATGATACGAGAATTAGGCTATTGCTCCGGAATTGAAAACTATTCTCGGTATTTAGATGGACGACTCCCGGGAACCCGACCTTTCTGTTTATTAGATTATTTCCCTGATGACTATTTGATGGTAGTTGATGAAAGTCACGTTACTATATCTCAAGTACATGCTATGTACGGAGGAGACCGCAGTAGAAAAGAGAATTTGGTAGAATTTGGATTTCGTCTACCGGCAGCCATGGATAATCGACCGCTAAAATTTGAAGAATTTGAAAGTCTTCAGAATCAAGTAATCTATGTCTCTGCAACTCCGGCTGATTATGAATTACAAAAATGTGAAGGCGTTTATGTTGAACAAGTTATCAGACCAACAGGTTTATTGGATCCCATTATAGAAATACGACCGAGTCTGAACCAAATAGACGATTTAATTGAAGAAATTCAAGTCCGTTGCGAGGCCGATGAACGTGTTCTGGTAACCACATTAACCAAGCGAATGGCTGAAGAATTAACCAAGTACTTAACCAAAGTTTCCATTCGCTGTCGCTATATCCATTCGGATGTTGATACGTTAGAGCGAGTTGAAATTATGCAAGATTTACGCAAAGGTTTATTTGATGTGCTTATAGGGGTAAATTTACTGCGAGAAGGACTTGATTTACCTGAAGTCTCTTTAGTTGCTATATTAGATGCCGATAAAGAAGGTTTTCTACGCAGTCATCGCTCTTTGACACAAACTGTGGGAAGAGCGGCTAGAAATGTCAATGGAAAAGCCATAATGTATGCCGATAAAATCACAGCTTCTATGCAAAAAACCATTGATGAGACCAATTACAGGAGAGAAAAACAAATGGCTTATAATATCCAAAAAGGAATTCAACCTAAAGCCTTGAATAAAAACCTGAACAATGCTCTTAGCTCTAATTCTGTATCAACTTCATATTATGAGGAAAAAATTTTAAAAGCAGCCGAACCGGAGAGTTTATATTTATCCAAACCTGAAATAGAAAAAAAGATACGGGATTTGCGAAAATCTATGGAAAAAGCAGCCAAAGAACTCAACTTTTTGGAAGCGGCAAAACTTCGGGATGAAATAAAATCGTTACAAGAAAAAATGTAATACGACTTCTTTTGAAGTCCCTTTCAATACATTTATAGCCTATTACAATTATGGATTCATTTGAAAAATGGCTCTTAGAGCAAAAAGATACTCAAGTTATTGATTCGCACTTTTCGAAATCGAATTATATTCCGGTTGATTTGTCGGTTAATTCAAAGTTATTTCAATTTCAAAATCCCAAAACAGCCGATGACTATGAGGTAATTCTCAAAAAATACATCGCATTAAAAAATGGAAAAGTAGGATTTGGAGGGTATTTGGAAAAAAGAAATTTATACCAAAGAAGCTCTTTATTTACCAAATCCAGCACAAAAGATCGCTCCATACATTTGGGTATAGACCTTTGGATAGATGCCGGAACAAAAGTTTTAGCTGCATTTGACGGAGAAATTCATAGTTTTCAAAATAATACAGCCTTAGGAGATTATGGACCCACTATAATTTTAAAACATACGTTAAATTCATATCATTTTTATACGCTTTACGGGCATCTTTCGTTAGAAAGTATAGAAGAGTTAAAAATGGGACAATTTTTTAATAAAGGTGAAACAATTGCTACTTTAGGTGAAGCTAAAGTAAATGGAGATTATGCACCCCATTTGCATTTTCAAATTATTCGGGATATTCAAGATTTTTATGGGGATTATCCCGGAGTTTGTAGTGAAGAGCAACTATCTTTTTATCAAAAAAATTGTCCGAATCCTAATTTAATTTTGCAACTTTCATGATAAAAAAAAGTAGCCTGTTTCTAATCCTAGTTTTATTAATTGGATGTAAATCCAAACAAATATCAAATGAAGCACCCGAAAAACCTGCTTTTACCCCACTCAATTTGAATCAAGTTAACAGTTCCCTTAAAAAGCGAACTTACGAATTGGGAAAAAGAGTGTTAATGACATGTAATACATCTACTTTTAAACCTTTTACCTCAGATGAAGCAACTTCAGAAGTCATCCAAAAAATTAATAAAGATCGAATTTCTGAAACCTGTCAAAACATTATAAGATCATTTGGAAAATTTAATGACATCAAGCTTATTGAAGTGTACCGAGTAGAAACGGAACAATTAACCGTTTTTAGATACAAATGTGATTACGAAAAGAAATATCGTTTAAAAGAACTCCGGATTACGATAAATGATGCAAAACAAATAACCGCACTAACCACAATTGATTGGAATGACACCTTCAGCTATTGAAATAGTAAAGCAATTTTACACCGCTTTTCAAAACGGAAATAGTCAAGCTATGAATGCTTGTTACGATAAACAAGCCATTTTTTCTGATCCGGCTTTTGGCTTATTGAACTACACCGAAGTAACCGCAATGTGGGAAATGCTTTTAAAGCGAAGCAAAGGAGACTTAAGCATCACTTTTGATGATATTGTTCAAATTAATGATATTGTGAATGTTACATGGAATGCAACATATAAGTTTGGAAAAGAAAACAAACCTGTTAAAAACGTAATTAGAGCCAAAATTAAATGCAAAGACGGTAAAATCATAGAACATCATGATTCGTTTGATTTATGGAAATGGAGTCGAATGGCTTTAGGATGGAAAGGGCTATTATTGGGCTGGACACCCTATCTTAAAAACAAAATACAAACCCAAGCATTGCATTCGTTACAGGCATACATAAAAAGCAACTCTACTTAAAAGCAATTGCGTTAGTGTCCCATGTCATTTCAGGATTATATCCTATTTGCCCTTTATCAATAAATAAAGGGGAATCAAAATTATTTGTATACAAGCCTCCGGTACCCAATCCTTGAGGTAAAGGATTTCTCAAAGAGTAAGTCCATTGTGCTATAGCATTCAAACCAATATTGCTTTCCAGAGCAGATGTAATCCACCACCCAATTTGAAGTTCTTCTGCTAGAGTTATCCACTCTTGTGAACCTCTAAAACCACCCACTAAACTAGGTTTCAAAATGATGTATTGCGGTTTAATTTTTTCCAGCAAAAGGCGTTTGTCTTGAGGAGAAAAAACACCAATAAGCTCTTCATCCAAAGCAATAGGAAAAGGAGTACTTTTACATAGCTCTGCCATCATGTCAGGCTGGTTTTTAGCTATTGGCTGCTCAATACTATGTAGCTTATAACCAGATAATTGATGCACTTTATGTAAAGCTTCGTTAGAACTAAAAGCTCCATTGGCATCAACTCGAATTTCAATTACACTTTCATCAAAATGTTGACGGATAAAACGTAACAATCCCAATTCTTTTTCAAAATCAATAGCTCCAATTTTCAATTTTATACAGCGAAAACCTTGAGCTAATTTTTCTTCAATTTGGGACTTCATAAAAGCCTCTTCACCCATCCAAACTAATCCGTTTATGTCCATCTTTTTTTCACCTAAAGTAAAAGGAGAAGGAAATAATTCAAAGGGAGTTTTACCTTCAAGAGATAAAAATGCCATTTCAATACCAAACTGAATCGACGGAAATTCGATTAAACTTTCCCAGAGTTTATCTTTACCCAAATAAATGTGTTGACACGCCCATTGAAGTTTGTCTTCATAATCCGGTCTATCATCAACACTTAATGTTCGTAAAATTCCACACTCTCCTATTCCTCGTTTTCCATTTTTTTCTAAAATGATAAACCAAGTTTCTTTTTGAGTTAAAACCCCTCTGGATGTTCCAGAGGGATTTTTAAATTTAAGAATGTATTTTTGATAAGAAGCTTTCAAGGATTAGAGCTCAATAAAACCACCAATTTCTAACAGCATAAGATCTTTACCGCGATTAAAGAACTTTTTAATAGCGTCTTCATGATTGATTTCAATATAACCAAATGTGTCATAATGAACGCCTAATACTTTGTCACATTCTACAAATTCTGCGGCGGTTATGGCATCTTCAACATCCATTGTAAAGTTGTCACCAATAGGAAATATAGCCAAATCCAGCTTAGTTCGCAGTGGAATCAATTTCATATCCATAGTTAGAGCCGTATCTCCTGAGATATAAATATTTTTATGTTCGCTTTCAATTACAAAACCACCGGGATTTCCTCCATAGGTTCCATCAGGGAAAGAACTAGAATGAACAGCGTTTACATATTTCACTTTTCCAAAATCAAATGGCCAACTACCGCCATGGTTCATGGGATGACTTTGAAATCCTTTATTCCCATAGTATGTGGCTATTTCCCAATTTGACACAATAATTGCATTGGTTCTTTTAGCAATCGATTCTACGTCTAAAATATGATCTTGATGAGCATGGGTGAGTAAAATGTAATCTGCCTTTAATGCATCAACATCTACGTGTGAAGCCTTTGGATTTGCCGAAATAAAAGGATCAACCAAAATGTGTTTTCCGCTTACTTCAATACTTAATGATGCGTGACCTAAAAATGTGATTTTCATAGCTAAATTTTTTAAACAATTACATCAGAAATAAAATAAATCAAACATAACGACAACAATAGAGAAACCAAAAAAGTGCTTATAGCCAAACGTTTTAACTCTGGATCCAAATCAGCCGGATTTTGATTTCTTTTGACGCGTAATAAATGAGAAATTATAGGTAAAAAAACAATAAGG
>JANJWE010000085.1 GCA_024709705.1 Flavobacterium sp.
CGGCCTGCAGGTAGGCGCGCTGCATCTCGACCACGGCCGGCCCCTGCAGGCGCGCCAGCACCTGTCCCTTCTTGATGTGCTCGCCGGCAGTGGCCAGCATCCGCTCCACCAGCACCGGGATCGGCGCGCTCAGCACGTGCAGCTGGTTGTTCGGCACGACCACCTACCTGAAAATCTTCAAATCGGATTTATTGCACAAGAAATTGCCGAAGTATTCCCGGAAAAAGTAACCGAAGATAATCTTGGCTATTTACAAACCGCTTACGGTGATTATGATCCAATCGTTTTTCAAGCCATCAAAGCGTTAAACGATAAAATTGAAAATTTAGAAAAAGAAAACGCTGCATTAAAGTCAATAGTAGAAAAAGTAAATGCTCTGGAAGCTAAATTAGAACAAATGAATATAAAATAAAGTTGGATTTTTTTAGTGGTTGGAAAATGTCGAAATCAGAAATTGGTTTCGGCATTTTTCTTTTTTAGCAATCAAAAATGTATCTTTGAAATCTTCAATATTTTTAGAATTATGTCAACGCAAAAACGCCTTTTCCTTCTCGATGCTTACGCTTTAATTTTTCGTGGGTATTATGCTTTTATCAAAAACCCGCGAATCAATTCTAAAGGAATGGATACCTCCGCTATCATGGGCTTTATGAATTCACTCATGGATGTAATTAAACGCGAAAAGCCAGATCATTTGGCCGTTGCTTTTGACAAAGGCGGAAGCGATTACCGTCTGGAAATGTTTCAGGAATACAAAGCCAATCGTGATGAAACTCCGGAAGCCATCAAAATTGCGGTTCCGTATATTCAGGAACTATTAAAAGCCATGCATATTCCGATTATTGAAATGGCCGGTTACGAAGCCGATGATTTAATTGGAACCTTAGCCAAACAAGCCGAAAAAGAAGGTTTTCAAGTTTTTATGGTTACGCCGGATAAAGATTTTGGCCAATTGGTTTCTGAAAATATTTTTATGTATCGTCCGGCCCGAATGGGAAATGACATTGAAATTTGGGGTGTTGAAGAAGTCAAACAAAAGTTTGAAATTCAGCATCCGTTGCAAGTAATTGACTTTTTAGCGATGATGGGCGATGCCGTTGATAATATTCCCGGGCTTCCCGGTGTTGGAGAAAAAACAGCAAAAAAATTCCTGGCCGAATACGGTTCTATCGAAAATTTATTGGCCAATACGCATGAACTAAAAGGTGCAATCAAAGAAAAAATTGAAGCCAATAAAGAAAAAGGATTGCTCTCGAAAAAATTAGCCACCATCCTACTCGATTGTCCGGTGACTTTTGATGCTACCGATTATGAATTGTCCAAACCCGATGTAGAAAAAACCGATGCCTTATTTCAGGAATTGGAATTCCGTCAAATGAAAGCTCAATTTGATAAATGGTTTGGAACCGGAAAAGAATATGATGAAATCAGTGACAATGGGAATGGCAATAACAATGACAATACCAATAACAAAATTCAAAGTGTAAAGAATGCGGTCGCAAAAAAATCAAACGAAGACCAATTTGATTTATTCGGTTTTGTGGATGATGACTCCTCTGAACCGACTTCGCAATCTTTTTACGCCACTTTAGAAAATACCGAGCATTTTTATCAAATTGTACAAGGCGATTTACCGGTTAAATTATTGATGCAAAATTTGATGAATCAATCTTCGGTTTGTTTTGATACGGAAACCACCGGCATTAATACCTTACATTCGGAATTGGTGGGAATTGCCTTTTCGTATGAAAAAGGAAAAGGATTTTATGTTCCGTTTCCGGAAAACCAAGAGGATGCTCAAAATTTAATGGAAAAATTCCGTCCGTTTTTTGAAAATGAGTCAATTGAAAAAGTGGGTCAAAACATCAAATACGACATAAAAATTCTGAAAAACTACAACATTTCCATCAAAGGCAAATTGTTTGACACCATGATTGCTCACTATCTGATTAATCCGGACATGCGACACAACATGGATGTTTTATCGGAAACGTATTTGAAATATTCGCCAAAATCCATCGAATCCTTAATTGGTAAAAAAGGCAAAAACCAATTGTCGATGCGTGATGTTAATTTGGAAGACATCAAAGAATATGCTGCCGAAGATGCTGATATTACGTTTCAACTAAAAGAAGTTTTCAGTCCGATTTTAGACAAAGCCGGGACCAAAAAATTGTTTGACGAAATTGAAATTCCACTCATTCAAGTGTTGGCCGATATGGAAACCGAAGGCATTCGATTGGATGTAAATTTCCTCAAATCGATGTCGGTTGAAATTGCCAAAGAAAGTGCAGCTTTAGAACAAAAAATCTATGAAACGGCAGGTTCAACTTTTAATTTGGCTTCCCCAAAACAATTGGGCGATATTTTATTTGAAAAATTAAAAATTGGTGGTGCCAAACAAAAGAAAACCAAAACCGGTCAATATGCTACCGGTGAAGAAGTGTTGAGTTATCTCGCTCACGAACATCAAATTGTGAAAGACATTTTGGATTGGCGACAATTAGTCAAATTGCAAAATACATACGTAGATGCACTTCCGGAGCAAGTGGATGCCAAAACCCAACGTGTGCACACCGATTATATGCAAACGGTTGCCGCAACCGGACGATTGAGTTCCAATAATCCCAATTTGCAAAACATTCCGATTCGTACCGAACGTGGAAGACAAATCCGAAAAGCTTTTGTGGCACGTGATGAAAATTACACCTTACTCGCAGCCGATTACTCACAAATTGAATTGCGAATAATTGCCGCTTTAAGTGGCGAAGAAAACATGATTAAAGCCTTTCAAAACCACGAAGACATTCACCGTTCTACTGCTTCAAAAGTATTCAATGTTCCGTTGGAAGAAGTAACCAAAGAACAACGTAGCAACGCTAAAACGGTGAACTTCGGAATCATTTATGGCGTTTCGGCTTTCGGTCTTAGCAACCAAACCGATTTATCCCGAAGTGAGAGTGCCGCTTTGATTGATGCGTATTACAAAACCTATCCTCGCTTGAAAT
>JANJWE010000132.1 GCA_024709705.1 Flavobacterium sp.
ACGATATTAATTTTTATCTCAGTATGTTAAGATATTATTGCAATTACGAATTTAAAATTATGAATTACGACTCGAGCCTTTAGGCGAACAGACGAAGTAATTGTAAAAATTGCTCAAAGCAATTTAACCTCTTAAGGTGGATATTGCGGCGGGGCTCACCTCTTCCCATTCCGAACAGAGAAGTTAAGCCCGCCTGCGCAGATGGTACTGCATTACTGTGGGAGAGTATGTCGCCGCCTTCTTTTGATAGGGTTGTCCAAAAGACAACCCTATTTTTTTTAAAAGAGTTTGACCTATTGCAGGTATATTTTAAAAACCCTTCTTCTAACGATGAAGGGGTTTTTGTTTTATAAGGTAAAGCTTTTAGGGTTTGGTATTGGTACTGTATATGTAAAAACATTACATTTAAATGCATTAGGCATATAATGTTCTTTGAAATGCGTATTGCGTGAGGGATAGTAGCGAAAAGCCCACAGCAGCAATGCAGCTTGCGTAATTGCTGCGAGGACTTGCAGCGGATAGCCCGACCCTTGTGGGCACGCCCAAATAATAAAACTAACCGTGAATCGTTTCTTTTTTTCCGTAATTTGAAATGAGTTCGCCTTCGAATTCGAGCCATTCTTTCCAGCGTTTATCCACATCTACATTTTCGGAATATTTACGTGCAAATTTTAAAAAAGTGGTATAATGGTTGGCTTCGCTAATCATGAGTTCACGATAAAATTTGGCCAATTGTTCGTCTTTTATGTTTTCGGAGAGCACTTTAAAACGTTCGCAACTGCGGGCTTCAATCATGGCGGCAAAAAGCAAACGTTCGATTAAGGCGTCGTTTCTGGAACCTCCCTTTTTACTGAATTTGACCAGTTGGTTGACGTAATCGTCTTTTACTTCGCGACCAAATTCAAAACCACGTTCTTGAATGATGTTATGCACCATTTGAAAATGTTCCATTTCCTCGATGGCAATTTTAGCCATTTCGGTTACTAATTCAACGTTTTCAGAATTGTTGGTAATGATATAAAGTGCATTGGCAGCCGCTTTTTGTTCACACCAGCAGTGGTCGGATAAAATTTCTTCGAGGTTTGATTCGGCGATATTGGCCCAACGCGGGTCGGTTTTGAGTTTTAATCCTAACATGATTCAAGTGATTTGATACAAAAATAATGTTTTTTATTTGAAAAGAATTGACACATTTATTGCTATTTTAGTCGAATGAATGCATTTAAAAATAAACGGATTTTAATTATTGGTTTTGTTTGGCCTGAACCAAAATCATCGGCTGCCGGAAGTAGGATGATGCAATTGATTTCGTTTTTTAAAGATAAAGGAGCAGAAATTACTTTTGCCAGTACAGCTGTAAAAAGTGAATTTTCGGAAGAATTAATTGGAATTGATTGTAAACAAATAAGCCTGAATTGTACTTCTTTCGATATATTTATTTCTGATTTACAACCGGATTTGGTTTTGTTTGATCGTTTTATGACCGAAGAGCAATTTGGTTGGCGAGTGGCAGAACATTGTCCGAATGCTTTGAGAATGCTTGATACAGAAGATTTGCATTGTTTGCGAGAAGCAAGGCGTTTAAATGTTTTAAAGAACAAACTATTTAACTTGAATAATGATTTAGCAAAACGCGAAATTGCAAGTATTTTTCGTTGTGATGTCACGTTGATGGTTTCGGAATTTGAAATGGAATTGTTGCAAACGAATTTTAAAGTACCCTCGTTTTTATTGTTTTATTTGCCGATTTGGGTTGAGAATGAAACACTAGATTTACCAAGTTTTGAAGAAAGAGACGATTTTGTATTTATTGGAAATTTTTTACATGCTCCTAATCACGATACTGTTATCTATTTAAAAGAAGAGATTTGGCCATTATTATCTAAAAAATTTCCCGAAGCAAAGTTGCAGATTTACGGTGCTTATCCTACAACAAAAATAAAATCATTGCATCAGCCGAAGCTGAATTTTTTTGTTCATGGTCGAGCCGAAAGTTCGTTCGAAGTGATTTCTAAGGCGAGAGTTCTTTTGGCTCCAATCCGTTTTGGTGCTGGAATTAAAGGAAAATTGTTGGAAGCCATGCAGTTTGGAACGCCAAGTGTTACTACTACGATTGGGGCGGAAGCCATGAATGGTGATTTTTTATGGAATGGTTGTATTTCTGTTTCACCGGAAGATTTTACTGAAAAAGCAAAAGAATTATACCAAAGCAAATCCATCTGGATGCAAGCTCAGCAAAATGGTTTCGAAATTTTAAGAAATCGATTTTCGAAGGATTTATTTGAAATTACTTTCCTTGAAATGATATTAGATAAGTTTGAAAATTTGGAAAACTATCGTGTACAAAATTTTATTGGTTCTATGTTGATTCATCATTTTTTACAGAGTACAAAATTTATGGCGAAGTGGATTGAGGAGAAGAATAAAGCATAAAAAAAGCGAGTCCAAATTGAACTCGCTTTATTATTAATAGTCTAAGCTAGATTTAAGCCAACATAGTCACCGGATTTTCTAAATACGTTCGTAAGGTTTGAAGGAATTGAGCTCCCGTTGCACCATCCACTGTTCTGTGGTCGCATGCTAAGGTTACTTTCATGGTGTTACCAACTACAATTTGACCATTTCTTACTACCGGTTTTTCGATAATAGCTCCTACGGATAAAATAGCAGAATTTGGTTGATTGATAATAGAAGTAAATTCAGTTATGCCAAACATCCCTAAATTAGAAACCGTAAATGTACTTCCTTCCATTTCGGCAGGTTGTAGTTTTTTGTTTTTAGCTCTTCCGGCTAAATCTTTCACTGCAGCACCGATTTGCGTTAAACTCATTTGGTCTGTAAATTTCAATACAGGAACGACAAGTCCATCTTCAACAGCTACAGCAACGCCAATGTTTACATGATGATTGATAACCGTTACATCTTCTCTCCATTGTGTATTTACTTGTGGATGTTTTTTCAATGCCATTGCACAAGCTTTCACTACCATATCATTAAACGATACTTTGGTGTCCGGAACGGTATTGATAACAGCTCTTGATTTCATGGCTTCATCCATAGCTACTTCAATCGTTAAGTAGTAATGAGGAGCGGTAAATTTAGATTCAGAAAGGCGACGTGCAATGGTTTTACGCATTTGCGAGTTTTTCACTTCTTCTGAATAGGTTTCTCCAGCTGGTACGAATGGTTGAACAGCAGCAACAGGTTGAGCAGCACTTTCTTGTTGTACCGCTTTTTGAGGAACAACAGCCGAAGCCGTGAAGTTTTCAACATCACTTTTTACAATTCTACCATTTTCTCCGGAACCTTTTACTTGAGCAAGGTTGATTCCTTTTTCTTTAGCAATTTGTCTAGCTAATGGCGAAGCAAAAATTCGTCCGTTTGTTTCGGAGGAAGAGGGTGCTTCTTCTATATTTTCTGTGGATGGTTTAGCATCCTCTGATTTACTTTCTGTTTTTTCAGCTTTAGGAGCTTCACCACCTTTAGTGAAATTTTCGGCTATACCGGAAATATCCGTTCCGGCAGGACCAATAATAGCTAAAACGCTATCAACTGGAGCAGACTGACCTTCTTGTACTCCAATGTGAAGTAATGTTCCGGAATTGAAAGATTCAAATTCCATTGTAGCTTTATCCGTTTCAATTTCAGCAAGAATATCACCTTCTTTCACTGAATCGCCAATTTTTTTCAACCAAGTAGCTACGGTGCCATCTGTCATGGTATCACTCAAGCGAGGCATGGTTACAACTTTTACTCCGGCAGGAATTTCGGCAGCTACTTTCGGTTGAGCTTCTTCTGTTTTAGGAGCTTCTGAAGTATTTGAATTGCTTGATGCAACAGCACTTCCTCCGGCTAATAAACCGGAAATATCTTCACCTTCTTTACCGATAATGGCTAATAATGAATCAACGGGAGCTGATTCGCCTTCTTGAATTCCGATGTGTAACAACGTACCTGAGTCGAAAGATTCAAATTCCATTGTTGCTTTGTCGGTTTCAATTTCAGCTAAAATATCACCTTCTTTTACGGTATCGCCAACTTTTTTAAGCCATGTTGCTACAACTCCTTCTGTCATTGTATCACTCAAACGTGGCATGGTTATAATTTTTGCCATAGTGCTTATAGTTTATGTGGGATGAAAGGATAGTTTTCTTGTTCGTACACTACGTCATACAATTGTTGTACTTCCGGGAACGGAGATTCTTCAGCGAATTTTTCGCATTCGTCCACTAAATCTTTCACACGTTGATCAATTACTTCAATTTCTGCATCAGTTGCATAATTGTTTTCTTTTATGATATCTAAAACTTGCGTGATAGGGTCAATTTTTTTGTATTCTTCAACTTCCTCTTTACTTCTGTATAATTGAGCATCAGACATGGAATGACCTCTATAACGGTATGTTTTCATTTCTAAGAAAGTAGGTCCGTCTCCACGGCGAGCTCTTTCGATTGCTTCGTGCATAGCTTCGGCTACTTTTACGGGATTCATTCCATCAACCGGTCCGCAAGGCATTTCATACCCTAAACCTAATTTCCAAACATCGGTATGGTTGGCAGTTCTTTCTACAGAAGTTCCCATAGCATATCCATTATTTTCACAAATGAAAACAACCGGAAGTTTCCACAACATCGCCATATTGAACGCTTCGTGAAGTGAACCTTGACGAGCAGCACCATCACCAAAATAAGTTAAAGTAACTCCACCGGTATTAAAATATTTATCGGCAAAAGCCATTCCGGCACCAACCGGGATTTGAGCCCCTACGATTCCGTGGCCACCATAAAAACCGTGTTCTTTTGAGAAAATGTGCATGGATCCACCCATTCCTTTGGATGTTCCGGTAGCTTTTCCGTAAAGTTCAGCCATTACTTTTCTGGGGTCAACGCCCATTCCGATAGGTTGAACGTGGTTTCTGTAAGCTGTAATCATTTTGTCTTTAGACAAGTCCATTGCATGCAATGCTCCAGCTAATACAGCTTCTTGACCGTTATATAAATGTAAAAACCCTCTCACTTTTTGTTGGATGTAAACGGCAGCTAATTTGTCTTCAAATTTTCTCCAAAACTGCATGTCTTCATACCATTGCAGATAAACTTCTTTGGTGATTTTTTTCATTTTATTTTTTCTTAAATCTTAGGTTTGATTTGTTGATGCAAAAAAGGATTGTCCATAAATTTGCGAGTAGCAAAAATAAGACATCCTAAGTAGATGTAAAAATTTAATCGTCTTAAATTAACAATCTTTGTGAAAAGTTATTTACGATAACGTTTTAGTTGAGAAAATCTTTTACAGAAAATTTTTGTCAAATACTAAGGGTAAAAGGTTGGTTAGTGAATCGGACTTGTAAACTTCACCAGATTCTCCCATGAAATAAATTTCTATTGGGGTATTCTGTTTGAATTCATATTCGGCTATTGATTGACGACATGAGCCACAAGGTGGAATGGGAGCCGTAACCGGTTTTGCATCAGAAGTAGCAGAAATAGCTAATTTTAAAATTTTGGCTTCCGGATATATAGCACCTGCTTGAAAAATAGCCACACGTTCTGCACAAAGACCGGATGGGTAGGCGGCATTCTCTTGGTTAGAACCTAAAACAGTTTTGCCGTTGTCTAATAAAATGGCAGCACCTACTCTAAATTTTGAATAAGGAGCATAAGCTTTTTTTCGGATGGCAATAGCTTCTTCCATTAGGATTTTAATATCTACGGGAAGTTGTTCTATGCTTTCAAAAACATTAAATTCTGTTGAAATGGTAATTTTTTTCATAGTATAAGGGGAAAAAAAATCCAAATTTCAAATGAAGAAATTTGGATTTTTTTTGATTTAATTTAGCTATTAATATTCATCATATTTATCTCCAAAACTAAAGGATAATGAAAATCTAAGGGTGTTTTCGAGAGGGTTTCTTACATTTGAAGCAGAGAATAGATAGGATACATCTAATTTTACAACGTTATATTTGAAACCAGCTCCAAAAGAAAAGAATTTTCTTGCTCCTTTTTCAACACTTTCATTGAAATATCCCAAACGTAGTGCAAAGGAATCTTGGTAGTTATATTCGGCTCCAACAGCCCAAGTAAACTCTTTTAATTCTTCACTAAATCCATCAGGGGCATCTCCAAAGGATTGAAAAATTCCCGAAACCCAACCTATGCTTCTGTAGTCATTATTTATTAATGTTTGATCAACTCCATCAACAACTCCATCTCCATTTACATCTTCAAGTTTTTGCGGAGTAGGTACTAAAAGTTTATTTACTTCAAGATTTAAACCTATTTTGTTGTAATCATCAAAGATAAAATCAAATCCGGTTCCTAATTTTAAATTGGCTGGTAAAAAGTTGGATGTTAATTCAGATACATCTGCATCGTAATTGATTTTTGGACCTAAATTTTGGAAATTAAATCCGGCTCTCCATCTTCCGTTAAAATCATTATAAGCAATTTCTTCTGATTGGTAAAAACCGGCTATATCAACTGCAAAAGAACTTGCAGCTGAAGCATCACCTTGTGAGTCCGGAATTCTGAGTTGTGAACGAATGTATCTTCCAGCTACAGCCATAGAAAAGCGTTCACTCAATTTTAAGGCATATGATGCGTCAATAGCTAATTCATTTGGGCTTACAATATTTGGGACATCGTCAAAATTTTGTCGTAGTTCAATATCACCCAATCCAAAAAAGCGTAAGCTTCCTGCAAAAGCACTTCTTTCGCTAATTCTGTTAAAATAATTCAATTGACCCAAAGAAATATCATTGACCAAATCGGTTAAATAAGGGGTGTAACTGATAGCAAATCCTTGTTTATCTAGTGAAAAAGCATATTTTGCAGGGTTCCATTGTTGCGAATAAGCATCTGCGGAAGTAGCTACTCCCATATCGGCCATACCGGCTGCCCGAGCATCGGCAGCAACTAAGAGAAAGGGTACGCCAGTTGTAATTACACGAGTCGGTTCTTGGGCAAATGAATTAGAAACGGAGAAAAAGCAGATTAGTATTACGGTTATTTTTTTCATTATATGATCTCAATAAGATTTAACAAATATAGTACTTTATTAAAGGATTACAAGTTTTTCTATTTTTTCGGTTTTTTTATTGGTAAGGTTTGATTTGACGGTTAATTTATAGATATATACCCCTTTTCCAATTTTATCTCCAAAATCATCTTTACCATCCCAAGTTATTTCTCTTGATAGGAAGCCTTCGGTATTGACAATTTGGTTTATGGTTTTTACAATTTTTCCGGTTACGGTAAAAATTTGTATTTGAACGTCTAAAGGTTCAAAAGGGCGATTGTGTGAAAACCAAAATTGCGTGTAATTCACAAAAGGATTAGGGTAGTTCAAAACATTGGTAAGACTTAGAGTTTCGTCACCAAGAACGACAAATTGAATTTCTGCGGTAACAGGATTGTTGTAGACATCCCAAGCTCTAAAAGTGATGGTGTGTAAACCTTTGGCTAAATTTCTAAATGGGAAGCGAACTTTTCCAAGGGTGTAATCGTCAAGGGTTGTTTCGTAATAATCATTCAAAACAAACGGATTGTTTTCGTCACCATCTAAAATGGCAACTATATCATGACCGATGCCACTTGCCGTATTTATTCCGTTCTCATCTTCTAAAAAAGCCAGAAAAATAGGGTTTTCATTGGTTATTCCACCTGAAATAAAAGTTTCGTCATTCATATACAATTTTACTCTGGGTCCAAGGTTGTCATCGGGTGCATTTTCATTAATTCCGCCAATTTGAATTGTAGTATTGAAGCCGGTTTGATTTTGCAGGCTGGGCTGATTGCTTTTGGCATAAAAACTAATTCTACCATTACCCAGAGGAATAGAAATGTCTCTTGGAACTATAAACTCTATAGAAAAAAGGCCATTTGCCACACTCGCATTGCCTCTAAAAATGGTTTCACCCAAAGTTTGAAAATTCATTAGAATCAATTGCCCGCCAATTCGGGTTCCGTCGTTTCCTAAGGTTGTTCTATTAATAGGTTTATCAAAAATTTGTACCGCAATATCTCCATTGTAATTTGATAAAAGATTGTTGCCATTTAAGTCTCTAACTTCGCCAGTCAACTTGATTTTACGTAACGCATTGAGAACAACTGTGGAGTTGTTTATGGGTTCATCGTTAATTTGGGTTAAAACTATACTGGGTTTTGGAATGGCCAATTTTAATGCGGGATCGCCAATGTAAAATACCATTAAAGTATTGTTATTGTAGGCATTTTTAGATCTTCTTAAAGCTTCTGCGATGGTAATTTCCTCATTGGAGTTGAATCCATATAAAAAAGAAGAAAAGAAATTGTTTATGTCTTGTCCGGTTTGTACTCCAATTTGGCGGGTGGTAGTAACTAATGAAATAGCACCACCACTAGGGTTCCAATAGGTAAATTCGCCGGCGGTTTGTCTGTAAGGATTGTCAAAACGCGTAAACTCACACGTTACAGTAACCACAAGTGGATATCTAAAACGGTTGTTTAAACGTTGAGCATCCGATTTTTCAAAAATTCGTTCTCCTGCAAGTTGTTCTTCACCTCCATGGCCAAAATAATTAAAAACCAAAGAGCCTTGTTGTATAGAGTTTATCAGGTCTTGTTTTAATTTTGGATATCTTTGACCACCTGCCGTTGCTTCTTGAACGTATGAATCGGCATGCAGTTTTATTACATTTACAAACGGTTTTTGAAAACTGATGGTGTTGCCTAAATTGTCCAATTGTTGTTGAATAACCCCTTCCCAACTTTCATCTACATCATCTGAAACCAATGTGAAATTATTTCTCCATCTGCCATACGAATTGATATCGTGGTATTCAATAACTTTGGTAACCATTTCTCTGGCTTGAGCTAAAGTGGAGACAAGCATTCTCCCAACAGCTATATCCAGACCCTCTATGCTGGAAAGCATTCTTCCTTCGTTGGGGTCCATCATCCCGAAAAAATCATCAGACATGGTTGAACTGAGTAAAGAATTACTGTTCAAACTATGAAAAATAGGCACAATATTGGTGTTGTTGGGAATTCTGTTTTTGAAGTCAAATGAGGCGTCTCCAAATAAATTCACATATTTTACTCTGTTTCCGGGGTTTGAGGCATTAAAATAAACGTATTTTATAAAATTTCGAATGGCACCAATATCTTGTTTTCCAGAAGAAAACTCATGATATATTTTATCTAATGGAACAACTTTTACGATAAGTTGACTTTGAGTTCTGTGAAAATTTGCCAATCGCTCAGCTTCAGAGATTAAATTTTGTGGACAAATAATTAAATAGTCGATATCTGTATTTTGACCTTGCGAATCATTAAATATGGTTCCTTTTAAATTTTGGTTGGCTACTCTGGATTGAGAATCTCGAAGAGGTGTAAAGTAATCAGAAGGATCAAGAGCAATAAAATTTCGGGTTGAACCTAAATTGATTTTAAATGAAAAGTTGGAAGAACCATTATTTTCTTTAAAAGTAACGTTATAAATATCGGTTATATCCCAAATTTGACTAATGTTTGAGGCATTTCCAATTTGATATTCGCCTATTCCTAACAATGTTGATACTTCAGTATTTGTAAATCGAAATTGTTTGCCATAACCCAATAAATTTCTTCTAGCTCTCAAAATAATATAATTTAAAAAAGCCCTTGAACTGGGAACACCGTTGTTATTGTAGGTAAATGATACATTTACCGTTTCATTGGAAGGTATACTAAAATTGGAATTGGCAATCGAGAAAAGTTGACTGCTAAAATTTGGAATTGCTGAAAATGCGAGTGTTTCTTCTTGATTGGCAATATTTACTCTCATTGTAGTGTTAACAAACGAAGCTGCACCGGCATTGACAGTTACATTAATTTGAGATCCTGCTACAATATTTCTGAAGTTGAAAGTTAATGCCAATGGATTTTGAGTTGAAATTTGTTCCCCATACCAAGTTCTGCCAATTCTACCAATATTATTAAGGTCTCTTTCGTGAAATTGATAATCGTCAAATTGGTTTAAAAGGGTAGTGCCGGCACCATCCGGCTCATTCAAAATTCCTATTCTTTTTCCATTTTCTCCATTGGAAGTAACGTAATAATAAGATTTGTCTTCATAAAGGTTCAAATGTGTTGAACTTTCAGTATTCCAGTTGTCCATCCCTTCTGCATAAAAAAGAATGTAATCTTCAGGATTAAATATGCCGTCTTCTTCTCCTACAAATTGAATGGCATTTTCGGTCAAATCTGCCGGATATTCAATACTGTTCAAAAGCGGTATCATTCTGCCGCCGTTACCGTATATTTTTATTCTTCGGGGATCAACATTG
>JANJWE010000164.1 GCA_024709705.1 Flavobacterium sp.
TTCAGAGGAAATATACGTTCCATAGGCTTCAGGTTCAAACGTATTTTTTATCCAAATCGGAATATTTTTACTCAAAACCGGCTGAATGGTTGGGGGATAAAGCACCTTAGCACCAAAGTGCGATAGTTCCATCGCTTCTTCATAAGTGATTTTTTCGATGGGTTGAGCTTGCTGTACAATTTTTGGATTCGCAGTAAACATACCGTTGACATCGGTCCAAATTTCTAATTCTTTTACACTCAAAGCAGCTGCTACAATGGCTGCGGTATAATCAGAACCCCCACGACCTAAAGTTGTTGTGTTGTTATTCATGGATGATGCAATAAATCCGGGGATAACCGTAACCTGAGTTGAATTATCTAAAAAATAATTGCAAATGGTTTTATTCGTAATTTCAAAATGAACTTCTGCTTTTCCAAAGTTATTGTTGGTTTTGATGAGTTCGCGACTGTCTTTAAAACTAGAATTGGTTACTTTTTGTTTCATCGCTTCAGCAATGATATAAGAAGAGAGTAATTCACCAAAACTGACAATCATATCAGAAGTACGAGCGGTTAATTCACCCAATAAATAACAACCATCCAACAAGGTTTCTAGTAATGAGATGTTCTTTTTACAATAATGTAACAAAGCCGTTTGTTCATTTGTAGGAATTAATTCTTTAATAGCTTCGAGGTGTTTTTTTTCGATTTGCAAAACAACCTCGCGGTATGAATCATCTTTTGAGGCCGCTTTAACAGCCGCTGATAATAACAAATCAGTTACGCCACTAAAAGCAGACACTGCTACGATTAACTTGTCATCTTTTGATTTTTGTAGAACAATTTCAAGAACTAATTTTATATTTTGAGCATTGGCAACCGAAGTTCCACCAAATTTTAGTACCTTCATGGGATAATATTTTAATGTAAAAACATAGGATTTAATTTACTCAGTAGAGTAAACGGTAATTAGGATGATATGTGAAAATTATACCCCGAATGGGGTAGTAGTTGTAGTATTTGTAACAAAAGAAAATACGTTCAACAAGTTGAATGTATTTTTTGAGTAATATGTATTCTTTTGTGATTTCATCTGAAACAAATGTAATAAATTTACGGTACTAAAATAGGATTTATAAACTTTTTACGAATAATTTAAAAATAATTGCATTCCGCTGAAATATGAAAATTTTCTCATCAGATAAAATCAAAGAACTTGATAAATTGACAATTGAAACCCAAAAAATCACTTCTCTCGAATTGATGGAACGAGCCGCATTGCAAGCTTTTTTATGGTTGGTGAATCGTTTTCAAGATAAAAAGACCGTTTATCATATTTTTTGTGGTGTTGGGAATAATGGTGGCGATGGTTTGGTAATCGCCCGAATGTTGAAGCAAAATTATTTTGAAGTGCATGTTTATATCGTTCCGTTTAGTGAAAAAGCATCTTCTGATTTTGATTCAAATTTAGAGCGTTTGAAAGAATGTAATTTAAGTTATGCGATTATTAATGAAGATGCTGATTTTCCGGATATTTCTGAAAATCATATTATTATTGATGCCATTTTTGGGATTGGTTTAACAAGAGAAATGGATAGTTGGCTTCAAATTTTGATTCAAAAAATTAACTATCATCAATCGTATAAAGTTTCAATTGATGTTCCATCGGGGTTATTTTTAGATAAAAAAACAACATTAGCAATACATTCGGATGTTGTTTTATCTTTTCAATTACCTAAATTGGCATTTTACCTTCCCGATAATGAAAATTTTATTACTGAAATTGTATTGCTTTCGATTGATTTAGATCAAAATGGAATTGAAAATTGGGCCACAAATTATTTTTATATAGATCCTTTTGAAATCAAGAAACGATACAAGCCTATTTCTAGATTTTCTCACAAAGGAACACAAGGTCATGTTTTATTAATTGGTGGAAGTTATGGAAAAATAGGAGCTATGGTATTGGCTTCACAAGCGGCTTTGCGATCCGGTTGCGGTTTGGCAACGGTTTTTGTTCCTAAATGTGGATATGAAATTTTGCAAACAGCTACACCTGAAGCCCTGGTAATTACGGATGAAAGTTATCATAAAATAACCAATATTGAATATACTTTTCTACCCAGAGCAATCGGAATTGGAATGGGAATTGGACAAGATACAGCAACCGCACAAGCGTTTCATCATTTTTTAAAAAACAATTCACTTCCGTTACTCATTGATGCTGATGGTTTAAACCTTCTTTCGTCAAATTTAGATTGGTTGAATTTGGTACCCAAAAATTCTATTTTCACACCACATCCTAAAGAATTAGAACGCTTGATTGGTAGTTGGAATGATGATTTTGAGAAAATAGAAAAAACAATACAATTGGCTGTAAAACATCAATTTGTGATTTTAATTAAAGGAGCCAATACGTTGATTATAGATGGAAAAAAGGTATATGTAAATTCATCCGGAAATCAAGCTTTGGCAACGGGAGGAAGCGGGGATGTGTTGTCTGGAATGATTGCGAGTTTTCAAGCTCAAGGCTATTCAGCTGTTGATGCAGCTCTTTTAGGCGTTTATTTTCACGGACGAACGGCTGATATTGCTATGAATGATATGGGTTATGAAGGGTTTATAGCTTCAGATATAATCAAGTATTTAGGTAAAGTATTTTTGGAGTTAAAAAAGTGAACCCTTTAGAAACGATGTTGATTTCTAAAGGGTTCTTAAATGGGTATTGAAATTACAAACCAACTTCCTTAAACAGTTCTTTTAATTTTTCTTCAGAGGGTCTAGGAGCATCGGCATTCACAATTTTACCTTCGGTATCTATCAAAATAAATCTTGGTATTCCGTCAATGACATAACTTTTTACAAAATCTGACTTCCAGTCGTTATCGGCAAACAATTGAATGCCTTTCAGCTCTTTGTCAGCCACCATTTTTTTCCATTTTTCATGATCTTTTTGAGCGTCAATAGAAATACTGACAAACTCAATATTTTTTCCGTGGTATTCTTTTTCAATAGCTTTTAAAGCCGGAATTTCACCAATACAAGGTCCGCACCAAGTAGCCCAAACATCAATGTAAACAAATTTGCCTTTTAAACTTTCCAAAGAAGTTTTTCCACCATTTATATTTTCATAATCAAAAGTAGGTGAGGGTGAGCCTTTTACCAACTTTTTCAACGTTTCATATTTTAAAGTGGTTTCTTTATTAAATGCAGTATCAATGGAATGCTTCATTAATCCATTGTAAATCGCGTCCATATTTTTGGCAGATAGATTCATTTCATAGACCATGTTTTTGACTAATTCACTACGAATTAATTTACTTGTTAGGGTATTAAGTTTATCCATTCCTTTATCAAAAGGGGTTTTGTCTTCTGATGGAGTTTCATACATAATACGTTGAAAAATACCACCTATTAAGGTTCGATACGAATACGAATGTTTGAATGTCTCTTCATCGTTCATATCATAATCATCACCGGCTTTTGGAAATTCAGCACTGGTTTTAAATTCTCTATTGTTTATAGCATATCCGTGATAAGGAGCATATTGCTCTTGATATTTTAAAGCCAAAATTTCAATTTCCTTCTTTTCATTTTTGATGAACTTGTCATTTTTTATATTCGAAGAGGCTAATTTATCCAACATACTTTTCTTTAAATTAGCTATATTTTCGAGAAAAACTTGTTCTTCATCAGAATAGATTTTCAAAACATTATCAAAGTTACTTTGGTCGCCGTATTTAGACTCGATGAGTTTATTTTTCTGAA
>JANJWE010000196.1 GCA_024709705.1 Flavobacterium sp.
GTATTGGGGAATTTGAAATTAGACAATACAATGTATCCTAATTTTATTCAAGTAAATTACGGTAAAGGTCAAGTCCTATTGCACTTACAACCTGTTGCTTTTACCAACTATTATCTTTTGAAGAAAAACAATTACTCCTATATCGAATCGGTATTATCATATATTCCCAAAGGAAATCTTTATTGGTATCCCAATAAGAGAGCAAACTCCGGAATTTCCAACTCTCCACTTCGATTCATTCTAAACCAACCCGGTTTGAGATGGGCATGGTATCTTTTCCTTATAAGCATGGTGATTTTTATGATTTTTAGAGCCAAAAGAACCCAACGAATAATACCCATTTTGAAACCGCTTCCCAATACTACGGTAGAATTTATTAAAACCATTGGAAATTTATACTATCAAGAAGGAAATCACAACACGATGATGGAAAAAAAGAGTATCTTTTTTCTAGAAAAAATTCGACAAGAATACGGTTTAGATACACAAAAATTGGATACCGATTTTTGCCAAAAACTTCATAATAAAACCGGCAAAGATCTCGAACTTATTGAAAAAGCTATACATTTAATCAAAAAACACAGACAAACCCAGAATAACTCAGAAGCTGACTTGATCGAGTTAAACTCTGTTATTGAAAAAATTATTGAACCCACAAAAAAATAACCCACTATGGAAGAACATACAAATTACAACCCCTCAGAAGAATCTGTGAATTTTGAAAATCGTTTGGATTTAGCACCACTCCAAGAGACACTTAGCAAATTAAAAAGTGAATTAAATGCCGTAATTGTTGGGCAACACAAAATGATAGACCAATTACTGGTTGCATTACTGGCAAACGGACACGTATTGTTAGAAGGCGTTCCGGGTGTAGCCAAAACAATAACTGCAAAATTATTGGCTAAAACCATGAACATCGGGTTTAGCAGAATTCAATTTACTCCAGATTTAATGCCCTCAGATATATTGGGAACTTCAATATTTGACTTGAAAAAATCGGAATTTGAATTTAAAAAAGGACCCATCTTCTCTAACTTAATTTTAATTGACGAAATAAACAGAGCTCCTGCCAAAACACAAGCAGCTTTGTTTGAAGTCATGGAAGAACGTCAAATCACAATGGATGGGGTTACCTTCACATTACAAAGTCCTTTTTTGGTTGTTGCGACGCAAAACCCAATTGAACAAGAAGGAACCTATCGTTTACCTGAAGCACAACTGGATCGTTTTTTGTTCAAAATATGCATAGATTACCCTAAGCTCAATGAAGAAGTAACCATTTTGCAAAAAGAACATGCCTTGCTTTCAGGAACCAAATTAGATTTGGTCCATTCGCAATTAAACGCAGAATCCATAACCAAATACCAAGAATTGGTGAAACAAATTCGGGTTGAGCCACATCTTATTGAATACATTGCCAAATTGGTAGTTAGTACCCGAGAAAACGGATTTTTATACCTTGGAGCTTCACCAAGAGCATCCATTGCAATATTGAATGCTTCAAAAGGTTTTGCAGCTCTTAACGGTAGAGACTTTGTGACTCCCGAAGACATTAAAGAAGCCGCTATACCGGTATTACAGCATCGGGTAATTGTTACTCCGGAACGAGAAATGGAAGGTGTAAGTTCTGTTGAAATTATCAAACAAATAATTGATTCTGTCGAAATTCCTCGCTAAAAAACGTATATTTTGAAAAAAGTATTAAAAAATTTATATCTAAACAACAGGCTATTCAATGCATTAGGTGTTAGTATTACACTCTTTGTATTGAGTTTCTTTTTCCCTTTTTTATATTCGCCTGCATGGTACTTTTTGATTCTGATACTTACTTTTTTAGTTTTTGATTTACTCATTCTTTTTCAAACCCAACAAGGTATTTCGGCTACCCGAGTATGTCCTGAAAAATTATCAAATGGAGATGAAAATCAAATAACTTTAACAATTCAAAATTTTTATACTTTTTCCATTTACTTAAAGGTAATTGATGAAATTCCTTTTCAATTTCAGGTTCGTGATTTTCAAATTCCTCTTAAGCTAAAAGCTTCAAGCGTAAAAGATATTGCCTATCATCTCAGACCTGTGAGTAGAGGTGAATACCTATTTGGAGCTCTAAATGTTTTTGCTTCTTCTCCTTTTCAATTGGTTTCAAGACGATTTGTTTTTGCCAAAGATCAAACGGTTCCCACCTATCCCTCCTATATTCAATTGCGAAAATATGATTTGATGGCTTTTTCAAATCATTTATTTCAGTATGGAGTTAAGAAAATTAGAAAAATTGGACATACTCTAGAATTTGAACAAATCAAAGAATATGTTCATGGTGATGATATCCGTACACTAAATTGGAAAGCTACTGCCAAAAAAAACAGTTTAATGGTAAATCAATTTCAAGACGAAAAATCCCAATCGGTTTACATGATTATAGATAAAGGTAGGGTAATGAAAATGCCTTTCAATAAACTAAGTCTTTTGGATTATGCCATAAACGCCTCATTGGTTTTGTCTAATGTGATTTTGAAAAAGCACGACAAAGCCGGAATGTTTACCTTTTCAAAAAAAGTAGAAAATCGGGTTGCCGCCGAGAAAAGATCTTCTCAGATGCAATTGATTATGGAAAACTTATACAACATCAAAACCGATTTTTATGAAAGTGATTACAGCAGACTGTATGTTGATATCAAAAAAAACATAACGCATAGAAGTTTATTGATGTTGTATACCAACTTTGAAACATTAGACAGTCTTCACAGACAACTCCCCTATTTAAAAGCAATTGCCAAAAGTCATTTGTTAGTGGTTGTCTTTTTTCAAAATACCGAATTAGATCAACTCATCGAACAAAAATCTGAGACAGTACAAGAAGTTTACGATAAAATCATCGCTGAAAAATTTGCTTTTGAAAAAAGGTTAATTGTGAATGAATTAAAAAAATACGGTATTTTTTCAGTCTTAACACAGCCCGAAAATTTAACCTTGGATACCCTAAATAAATATCTTGAAATAAAGTCACGCGGAATTTTATAATACGCAATCTACTTTAACATTTTCTTTCGATTTAATTGAGGGTTTTATTATACTTTTAGCTTTTAATCAACTAAAAGTTATATGAAAAACAAATTACTCTACCTTCTATTAATTGTAAATAGCTTGGTTTTTAGTCAGGAATATTTCCCAAAAAACGATGGAGTATTTACTACATTCAAAAACCCGGTAGCTTTAACCAATGCTACCATTTATGCATCGTCTACACAAAAATTGGAAAAAGCAACACTACTCATTTACAAAGACAAAATAGTAGAAATTGGAACCAATGTAACCCTTCCTAATGGAGCACAAATTATAGATGCCAAAGGAAAAACCATTTATCCTTCATTTATAGATTTGTATAGTGAATTTGGCATCCAAAAACCACAACCTTCCCGTAATGCGGGAGGAGCTCCTCAATACGATTCATCAAGGGAAGGCTTTTATTGGAATGATCATATCAAAGCCGATTACAATGCATTTGATAACTTAAATTACGATACTAAAACAGCTGGAGGTTTACGAGAAATTGGTTTCGGTACCCTTTTAAGTCATCAAAACGACGGAATCGTAGCCGGAACCGGAGTACTTTGGACACTTAATGATACAGAAAAAAATAGTGTACGGGTTTTAAACCCAAAAATTTCTCAACATTTTACATTTCGAAGAAGCAGTAACAGCAGACAGTCTTATCCTTCTTCTTTAATGGGCAGTATGGCCTTAATTCGTCAAGTATATCATGATGCGGCTTGGTACAGTCAGGGAAGTTCAAAAACCTTAGATGTAACGCTTGAACATTTTAACCAAAACAAAAATTTAATTCAAATTTTTAATGCCGGTGATAAATTAAATATTCTTCGTGCAGCAAAATTGGGTAAAGAATTGGGTGTAAATTACCTCATCAAAGGTAGTGGAAACGAATTTGAAAGAATTGAAGAAATCAAGAAAACCGGGGCCACTCTAATTATTCCTATCCAATTTCCGGATGCCTATGATGTATCAAATCCCTTTTTGGCCTATCAGGTTAGTGTAAGTGACATGAAGTTTTGGAATCAAGCCCCATTTAACTTAAAAATTTTAGCCGAGCAAAAAGTCCCTTTTGTTATTACAGCATCCGATTTAAAAAACCCAAAAGATTTTCTTTCAAATTTGCGAAAAGCAGTTCAATATGGATTGCCAAAAGAAATAGCTTTAGCCGCTTTAACTGAGAATCCGGCCAAAATATTAAATCAAAGTAAACAGTTAGGTTCTCTTCAAAAAGGAATGTTGGCCAATTTTATTGTAACCAATGGAGATTTGTTTGAAACCAAAACTCAAATTCAAGAGAATTGGGTTCAAGGTACACGCTACAGTATAGAAAAAATCGATGCTCCAGATATTCGCGGTACTTATGAATTATCGTTAAACAATCAAAAATGGGAATTAAAGATTGAAGGAGAGCTTTCTAAATTGGATGGGAAAACTACAGTAGATAGTTTAAATTTAGATACAAAAATTCAGTTTTCAGATCCATGGATTACCCTTTTAATCAAAGAAAAAGATACTTCAAAAAATAGCTTCTCCAGACTTACCGGTACTTTATTAGATAACAAAATCAACGGAATTGCCTCTTTCTCAGACGGTAAACAAGCCAATTGGACTGCAACTCGAACTCAAGCCTATACTCCGAAAGCGGCAAGCCAAAAACCAACTAAAATTCCGGCTATGTATCCGCTTACCTATCCAAACGCACCTTTTGGTTTTACCGAAAAACCAAAGCAAGAAACCCTTTTGTTTAAAAACGCTACTGTTTGGACTGGGGAAAAAGAAGGTATTCTCAAAGAAACTGATGTGTTAATTCAAAATGGAAAAATTATTCAAATAGGAAAA
Organism: Flavobacterium sp.; assembly: GCA_024709705.1. Lineage (GTDB taxonomy): Bacteria > Bacteroidota > Bacteroidia > Flavobacteriales > Flavobacteriaceae > Flavobacterium. The sequence goes on from JANJWE010000196.1 coordinate 4,897, forward strand.
AATATTTCATCCAAAGAGGCAAAAGTGATTGATGCAACCGGCAAACATTTAACAGCGGGTATTATTGATGAACATTCTCATATTGCTATCTCTAATGGTGTAAATGAAGGAGGTCAAAATTCTTCGGCTGAAGTAACTATTGAAGATGTTGTTAACTCGGAAGACATTAATATTTACAGAAATTTATCAGGTGGGGTAACCTCGGCAAATTTGTTACATGGGTCGGCAAATCCAATTGGAGGTAGAGCGGCATTTATCAAACTCAAATGGGGGTTCTCACCCGATGAAATGTTGGTTAAAAGTGCTCCAAAATATATCAAATTTGCCCTTGGAGAAAATGTCAAACAATCCAATTGGGGCGATATGTCTCGCAATAGATTTCCACAATCGAGAATGGGTGTAGAACAGGTTTATGAAGACTACTTCACAAGAGCTTTAGCCTATCAACAAGAATGGAAAGAGTATGAAGCTTCCAAAAGTAAAACCAAAATCAAACCAAGATTTGATATTGAAATGGAAGTTCTCTTAGAAATTTTAAATAAAAAAAGATTTATTACCTGTCATTCCTATGTTCAATCTGAAATCAATATGTTGATGAAATTGGCAGACAGATATAACTTTAAAATTCAAACCTTTACACACATTTTAGAGGGTTACAAATTGGCCGATAAAATGGCGTCACACGGTGTGGGAGGTTCTACGTTTTCAGATTGGTGGGGTTATAAATTTGAAGTTAAAGATGCTATTCCGTACAATGCGGCCTTAATGAATGGTGAAGGGGTTGTAGTATCAATCAATTCGGATGATGCTGAAATGTCCAGACGACTCAATCAAGAGGCTGCTAAAACCGTGAAATACGGTAGTGTTGATGAAGAAACCGCATGGAACTTCGTTACCTTACATCCGGCAAAACTGCTTCAAGTAGACGATCGTGTGGGAAGTATCAAAATAGGAAAAGATGCCGATGTTGTTTTATGGAGTGAAAGTCCATTATCTATTTATTCCAAAGTAGAAAAAACGGTAGTTGACGGCATCGTTTTTTACGATTTAGAAAAAGAACAAACTCTAACCGAAACGATTCAAAAAGAGCGAATGGAGTTAATACAACTACTTCTTGAAAGCAAAAATCAAGGAATGAAAACCCAAACGCCCAAAAGAAAAGAAGTGAAACATTACCATTGTGATACTTTAGAAGAATTTTAATTGAAAATTAAACATGAAAAAAATAACAATATACCTTAGTTTACTTTGCAGTACATTTACGGCAATAGCTCAGCAAACTCCGGCACCCGAACAAACTCAGACCATTCTGATTATGGGAGGTACAGCCCATTTGGGTAACGGAACTGTTGTAGAAAATAGTTTAATCTCTATAAAAGATGGTAAAATAGCTTCTATTTCTGATGGTACTTTGGCCAAACCAGCCAAACACGATATTGTGATAGATGCCTCCGGAAAACACATATATCCGGGTTTCATTGCTCCCAATGCAACGCTTGGATTGGTTGAAGTTGACGCTGTTAGAGCCTCTGATGATGTTAGAGAAATTGGCGAAATGAACCCTCACATTCGAAGCATAATAGCTTATAATTCTGAATCGTTAATCACAGAAACCGCTCGTCCAAATGGTGTGTTATTGGCTCAAATAACTCCAAGAGGGGGACGCATTTCCGGTAGTTCATCTGTGGTTCAATTGGATGCGTGGAATTGGGAGGATGCCGCAATAAAAACCGATGACGGAATTCATTTGAATTGGCCCAGAAGCTATACACGTGGCGGATGGTGGGCAGAACCCGGTAGTATAGAAGCCAACAAAAACTATGATAACCAATTGAATGAAATTCAAAACTTTTTTGATAATTCAAAAGCTTATCATTCCAATAAACCCAAATTAAAAGACATTCCTCTTGAAGCCATGAAAGGACTATTGGATGGTTCAAAAACACTATATATCCATGCAGACGGAGAAAAAGAAATTAGAGATGCTCTACTCTTTCGAACCAAAAACAACATTTCCAAAATGACCATTGTTGGCGGTTATTATGCATTCAAAGTAGCCGATTTACTTAAAAGTAATGGGGTTTCGGTTTTATTAAAAAGAGTTCATGCCCTACCTTTATTGGAAGATGAAGATGTGAATTTACCCTATAAAAATGCCAAATTATTGGTAGAAGCCGGTGTACTTACAGCTCTTCAAAATGAAGGTGAAATGGAGAGAATGCAAGTGCGAAATCTACCCTTCTATGCAGGTACATGTGCCGCATGGGGACTTGATAAAGAAATCGCATTGCAATTAATAAGTCTTAATGCAGCCAAAATATTGGGTATTGATGCCCTTTATGGTTCATTGGAAGCCGGTAAAAGTGCAACTTTGTTTATTTCGGAGGGAGATGCATTAGATATGAAAACCAACAACTTAGTTGCAGCCTTTATAGACGGTAGAATAATAAGTTTAGGCAACCGCCAAAACGAATTGTATGAGCGTTACAAAGGCAAGTATAAATTGGCTAAAAAAAATAAAAAATAATCCCAAATACAAAGCACTCTTAAAAAGAGTGCTTTTTTTTAAAATAAAAATCGGCTATTTGATGAAAAATAATTTAACTTCGCCCCAAAGTATTCTATTTTGAAACAGATTACATCTCTACAGAATCCCATTATAAAATCGCTTTTATTACTTCAAGAGAAATCAAAAGTTAGAAAACAAACCGATACATTTCTTATTGAGGGAAAAAGAGAAATTGAATTAGCTCATAAAGGAAACTATGAAATTGAAACCTATTTTATAGTTCGTGATTTTTTTTCTCAAAACGAATTAAACCAATTTCCCCAAGAAAAATGTGTTGAAATTACCCGTGAGATTTATCAAAAGTTGGCCTATAGAGATACAACAGAAGGTATAATTGCGGTAACAAAATCAAAAACACATGCCTTGTCTGAAATAAAACTCAGTGCCAATCCGTTGTTGCTTATTGCAGAGAGTATAGAAAAACCGGGGAATCTTGGTGCAATACTTCGAACAGCAGATGCAGCGAATATTGATGCAATATTTATTGCCGATCCGAAAACCGATTTATACAATCCCAATATAATCCGGTCGAGTGTTGGTTGCTTGTTTACCAATCAAATTGCAATGGGAAGCAGTGAAGAAATAATAGATTTTCTAAAATTAAAAAACATAGCAATCTTTGCTGCCACACTTCAAAACTCGAATTCGTATCACAAAGAAGATTATACCATTCCATCTGCCTTAGTGGTAGGAACCGAAGCTACAGGACTTAGCGAAATTTGGAGAAAAGAAAGTACCCAAAACATAATTATTCCCATGCAGGGTGAAATAGACTCTATGAATGTTTCGGTAGCTGCTGCTATACTCCTATTTGAAGCAAAAAGACAAAGAGGTTTTAACGAATTAATCTAAAAAAAGATATTTCAGACGAATTGCAATCTCATTTGCAAATTAAATATTTTTACCCTACTTTTAGTAGGTTATTCTATTGCTATGACTGAGATTGAAATTGAACAAGAAAATAAGGCTATTGCCCAAGAATATAAAGAACTTCTTCGTATAAGTTATCAAACCCTTTCGGCAGAAGATAAAAAAATTATTCGAAAGGCATTTGATGTAGCTGTTGAAGCCCACAAAGATCAAAGAAGAAAATCGGGAGAAGCCTATATTTTCCATCCTATTGCAGTGGCCAAAATTGTGGCTTCCGAAATTGGATTGGGTGCAACAGCTATTGCAGCTGCTTTAATGCACGATGTTGTTGAAGACTCGCCTATTACTGTAGCCGATTTGGAAAAAATGTTCAATCCGAAAATTGCTCAGCTCGTAGACGGTTTAACCAAAATTGCCAAAGTGAAAACCGATCAGGAAATTTCAATGCAAGCTGAAAATTTCCGAAAAATGCTTTTGACTTTGAATGATGATGTTCGGGTAATTTTAATCAAATTAGCCGACCGTTTGCACAACATGCAAACTATGGAATCAATGGCAGATTACAAACAAGCCAAAATTGCTTCGGAAACCCTCTACATTTATGCTCCTTTAGCTCACAGACTTGGATTGTATAACATTAAGACGAAATTAGAAGATTTGGGATTGAAGTATACCGAGCCCGATGTTTATGCCGACATTGTGAGTAAAATGAAAGAAAGTAAGGAGGAACAGGAAGCCTATATTAATTCAATCTCACAAGTACTTCAAAAATCTTTAGACGAAGAAGGTATTGAATATACCATAAAAGGCCGACCTAAATCTATTTATTCCATTCGCCGAAAAATGCTGGCTCAAGGCGTTACCTTTGATGAAGTATATGACAAATTTGCCCTACGCATTGTTTACAAATCCAACCCACATGACGAAAAATTCATTGCCTGGAAAATTTATTCTATAGTAACAGATCATTACAGACCTAGCCCAAGTAGGTTAAGAGATTGGATTTCATCACCCAAAACGACTGGTTATGAAGCCCTTCATATAACTGTTATGGGACCCAAAGGACGTTGGGTTGAAATCCAGGTTCGTAGTGAACGAATGGATGAAATTGCCGAAAAAGGATATGCAGCTCATTACAAATACAAGCAAGGTATTACCGAAGAAAACACCTTGGATACTTGGTTAAATCTTTTAAAAGAAGCTCTGGAAAACTCTACTACCAATGCTGTAGATTTTGTAGAAGATTTTAAATTGAATTTATATTCCAAAGAAATCTATGTATTTACCCCAAAAGGGGAAATTAAATCGCTTCCCAAAGGAGCAACTTCGTTAGACTTTGCATTCAGTATACATTCCGAAATTGGAGTTCGTACCCGCGGAACTAGAGTAAATGGTAAATTAGTTCCATTGAATCATGTATTAAATAGTGGAGACCAAATTGAAGTAATTACTTCACCTAATCAAAAACCAAACTCACATTGGTTGGATTATGTTACCACATCAAGAGCTAAAAATAAAATTAAAAATGTATTAAACGAGGATACTAAAAAAATTGCCGAAGATGGTAAAGAATTATTAAACCGAAAATTACGTCATTTAAAAATTACTTTAAATGAAACAACGGTTAATGAACTCGTAAATTATTTCAAATTAAAAACCAGTTTAGACTTGTTCTATAGAGTAGGTATTGGAACGATTGATAACCAACAACTCAAAGATTATGCCTCTCAAAAAAGCAACACCTTAATCAATTTCTTTAAGAAAATAAAACGATCGCCCTCTGTTGCTCCGGAACAAATTCAAAAAAATGAAATCAGTAAAAATTTTGACATGCTGGTTTTTGGGTCAGAACAAGACAAATTGGATTACAAACTTTCCAGTTGTTGCAATCCTATTCCGGGCGATGAAGTTTTTGGTTTCTTAACTATAAATGATGGTATTAAAGTACATAGAAAAGACTGCCCAAATGCAATCAGTTTACAATCCAATTATGCATACCGAATAATTCAGGCCAAATGGATTGACTCTTCTCAAGAAGATTTTAAAGCCATTTTAAAAATTACTGGAATGGACACACTTGGACTTACTAACGAGCTTACAAGAGTGATTTCTAACCAAATGCATGTAAACATTCAAAGCATATCTTTAAGCGGTGAAGCCGGAATTTTTAATGGTCAAGTTACAGTAGTAGTTCAAAATAACACCATTTTAAAACGACTTATAGAAAATATTAAAAAAATTGATGGTATTGACAAAGTGGTTCGTGTGAATAATTAACACTCCCATCAATGTTGATAACCTCACAGCAAAAAAAAAGGCATTAGATGTAAAAACATAAAAATAATGTATCTTTGCAGATATCATGAATCCAATGGAAAACAACAAAAATCAAGACATTGTAAAAAATGTTTTTACCAAGTTTTTGGAAGAAAAAGGGCATCGTAAAACTCCGGAAAGATATGCAATTCTCCAAGAAATATACGATAGTTTGGAACATTTTGATATTGAATCGCTTTATATCAAAATGAAAAATAAAAACTACAGAGTTAGTAGAGCCACTTTATACAATACAATAGAATTACTCTTAGAATGCGGATTAGTGAGAAGACATCAATTTGGTCAAAATCAAGCTCATTATGAAAAATCATACTTTGATAAACAACACGACCATATCATAATGACAGATACCGGAGAAGTAATCGAATTTTGTGATCCAAGGATTCAACAAATTAAAAAAACCATAGAGGAAATCTTTAATATAGACATACACAACCACTCGCTCTATCTCTACGGAAGCAAAAAAAGCACCACAACCGAATAACAAATAACTACATAAATAACTACAATAACACAAACTAAAATGACTGTTGATTTACTGTTAGGCCTACAATGGGGCGATGAAGGAAAAGGAAAAATCGTAGATGTTCTTACTTCAAAATACGATATAATTGCCCGATTTCAAGGAGGTCCAAATGCAGGACACACGTTAGAATTTGACGGAATCAAACATGTTCTAAGAACTATTCCATCGGGTATATTTCATCCTAATGCTCAAAATATCATAGGTAACGGAGTTGTAATTGATCCTGTTGTTTTTCAAAAAGAGCTGGAAGGATTAGAAAAGTTCCAAATGGATGTAAAGTCCAAATTGTTGATTTCAAGAAAAGCCCATCTCATTCTCCCAACGCATCGCCTTTTGGATGCTGCATCAGAGGCATCAAAAGGTAAAGCAAAAATTGGTTCTACTTTAAAAGGAATTGGCCCAACATATATGGATAAAACCGGTCGAAATGGTTTACGAGTAGGTGATGTCGAACAATCTGATTTTTACGAAAAATACAGAGCTTTGGCAGAAAAACATGAAGCCATGATACAGTTTTATGATGTAAATTTACAGTACAACCTTGGCGAAATGGAAGAAGAATTTTTTAAAGCGATAGATGTTTTAAAAACTCTTACATTTATTGATAGTGAAGAACATTTGAATACTGCACTTAAACAAGGAAAAACAATTTTGTGCGAAGGGGCTCAAGGTTCTTTACTTGACATTGATTTTGGAACCTATCCCTTTGTTACTTCCTCAAATACAACAGCAGCCGGTGCTTGTACCGGTTTGGGTATAGCTCCCAATAGAGTAAAAGATGTTTTTGGAATTTTCAAAGCCTATACTACACGTGTAGGAAGCGGACCTTTTCCCACCGAGCTTTTTGATGAAACCGGTCAAGCTATGGCTCGCATTGGAAACGAATTTGGTTCTGTTACAGGTCGTGCCAGACGTTGCGGATGGTTGGACTTAGTAGCTTTAAAATATGCAATCCAAGTAAACGGGGTAACCGAGTTGTACATGATGAAAGGCGATGTGCTTTCGGGGTTTGAAACCTTAAAAATTTGTACCGCATATCAATACAACGGCGAAATTATATCACATTTCCCCTATTCTATAGACAATGAAACTTTGAGCCCTATTTACACCGAATTCAAAGGATGGCAAGCTGATTTAACAGGAATGACCAGCTATGACGAACTTCCTATGGAGCTCAAAGAATACATTCATTTTATTGAAAAAGAAGTAGAGGTACCCATTCGAATTGTATCTGTTGGCCCCGATAGAACACAAACTATTCTAAAACCTTAAATAAAAAAATCCCATCAATTGATGGGATTTTTCACCTTATAACTAACTCAATTTAGGATTGTACCAAAGTTTTTAGATAAGCTACAACTTCTGTTGCTCTTGAGTTTTCAGCATGATTTAATACAGAAAAACCACGTGAATCCGTTTCCTTTGGATTGGCACCTTTGGAAATTAAAAACTTAACAATATCTAATTGATTGTATCGGGCAGCATACATTAATGGGGTTAAACCATTTGTTTTTTCGTGTATATCTGCACCATATTCGATAAATTTCTTTACCAAATCTAATTCACCTTTACTAATAGCCACACATAAGGGCGTACCGTAATATTTTGCATAAACATTAGTCTCATGATTTGAGCCACTGTTTGAATTTGAAGCTACTGAAGGACTAACGATTCCTAAAAGAGCAATTCCCAAATAAAAAATTGATTTTTTCATACTGTTCGTTTTTTGATTGATTGATTGATTGATTGATTGATGATTTTTGAATCGATTCTAAAGTAATAGACGACCTAAAAAGCTATTTGTTACAACCTCAAGATATTATAACAATTTTTTAACAAAACAAAAAGCCACGCTCATTGCGTGGCCTTTTATCTGTGGCTTCTTAAAACTAGTTTTGGGCTAAAAACGCCAAAACCTTATTTTCAATGCGATGGTTTATATCAGAGATATCTGCTTTTTCAAATTTTTCTCCTATGATATTTTCATACAATTCGATATATCGTTCTGAAACAGATTCAATGTAGGCATCTGTCATTTCGGGTATTACTTGACCTTCTTTTCCTTGAAATCCATTTTCAATCAACCATCTCCGAACAAATTCTTTAGACAACTGTTTTTGTTCTACCCCTTGATCCTGTCTTTCTTGATATCCTTCTTTGTAAAAATAACGAGAAGAATCAGGAGTATGAATCTCATCAATTAATACAATTTTACCGTCTTTGGTTTTACCAAATTCGTATTTGGTATCTACTAAAATCAAACCTCTTTGGGCTGCAATTTCAGTTCCTCTTTGAAACAATAAGCGAGTGTAGTTTTCCAATTGAATATAATCCGATTCTGAGACAATACCATTACTTAAGATTTCCTCTCTTGAAATATCAGCATCATGAGAACCATTTGGAGCTTTGGTCGTAGGAGTAATTATTGGTTGGGGTAATTTATCATTTTCTTTGAGCCCATCTATTAATTCAACACCACACAAAATTCGTTTTCCTTGAGCATACTCTCTTGCAGCGTGACCGGATAAATAACCTCTAATGACCATTTCTACTTTAAAAGGTTCACACAAATACCCAATGGCTACATTGGGATCTGGAGTAGCTATTAGCCAATTGGGAACGATATCAGAAGTCAATTGCATAAATCTAGTAGCAATCTGATTTAAAATTTGACCTTTAAATGGTATTCCTCTAGGCATGACCACATCAAAGGCAGAAAGTCTATCTGTTGCAATCATTACCAAGAGTTCATCATTAATTGTATAAACTTCTCTTACTTTTCCACGGTAAACCGATTTCTGACCGGGAAAATGAAAATTGGTTGAAGTAAGTGTATTCATGAGTTGTGTTGTTGTGAAGTGCAAAAGTAAAAATTATAACTCACTTTTTATTCATAGTTCTGTAAAAATAAAAAAGGACAGCAATTGCTGTCCTCTATACTTAAACCCATTGGATTTTAAAACATAATATTATAGGTAGCCCCAATACCAATCGTTTGAATATCGGTACTGTTTTCGGCAAAAGTGTGTTGGTAATACCCATAAATATTCCATTTTTTATTATGGTAGCCAATTTGGGGATTCACATAAAAACCACCTGAATTTTGATCTACATTCGTTAAAAAAGCATAACCTAAATCAGATCCTATAAACAAACCTTCTTGTTTAAAATAATAACGTGCAAAACCCCCTACCGGAATAATACCAAAATCATCCGCTCCATCTTTACCCAAAAAATGAGTATATCCCGAAGCAATACCAATTCCAAAATTTGGATTAACCAAATATTGGCCTCTTAGATCTAATCCCACAGTAAATGAAGAAAAATCCGCAGCATCACCAATAGGAATACCGGCATTTATACCGGCTTTAAACCATGAATTTTGAGGAGTAATGTCTAACTCTTGCCCATTAGAAACGGTAGCAATTAAAAAGCTGAATACTAAAATTACTTTTTTCATTTGTTACGATTTGAAGTTAATAAATCCCAACCAGACAAAAAACATGCCAAATCTGTCAATAAAAAAACTAATCGTGATTTTCAATACTCTTGTAGGCATCAATAATTTTCTTAACTAAACGATGTCTTACAATATCCTTATCGTCTAAATATAAAATACCTACACCCTCAACATCTTTAAGAATTAGCAAGGCTTCTTTGAGTCCGGAAATGGTACGTCTGGGCAAATCTACTTGTCCAGGATCACCAGTAATAATAAACTTTGCATTTTTGCCCATACGCGTAAGAAACATTTTCATTTGCGAGTGCGTTGTATTTTGAGCTTCATCCAGAATTACAAAGGCATTGTCTAGAGTTCGCCCTCTCATAAAAGCCAAAGGTGCAATTTGAATAATCCCTTTTAAAATATAATCCTCTAATGTTTGCGGCGGAAGCATGTCTCGCAAAGCATCATACAAAGGTTGCATGTAGGGATCTAATTTTTCTTTCATATCGCCAGGCAGAAATCCTAAATTTTCTCCGGCCTCTACCGCTGGTCGAGTTAAAATAATTCGTTTTACTTGTTTTTCTTTCAAAGCTTTTACAGCTAGAGCAACACCGGTGTAGGTTTTCCCGGTTCCGGCCGGACCTACAGCAAAAACCATATCGTTTTTATGAATCAAATCCACCATTTTTTGTTGATTGGGAGTCATCGCTTTTATCAACTTCCCTCCTATGCCGTGAACCAAAATTTTGTCGTGATCCGGCATTTGTTGTTCTTCTTGAGAATTACTCTGAATTACCCTATCAATTACGTTGGTATCAATATTATTGTAACGTGTAAAATGAAGCATCAATCTATTAAATCGATTTTCAAATTCATCTAATACTTCCTTCTCGCCGTAGGCCTTGAGTGTAGTTCCTCTAGCCACAATTTTTAACTTTGGATAGTATTTTTTAATCGTTTCAAGATGTGTATCTTGAGCACCCCAAAACTCTTTTGGAGCAATGTCGTGAAGTTCAATTATTCTTTCGTTCAAAAGCAGAAGTATTAAAATTAAAAAATAGGTTTTTAATTATTAGATTTGCATCTCTCAAATTTAAGTAAAAATGTCGTAGTCATTACGAATAGTTATAAACAAAAACATGTCAATAATTACATTAACTACCGATTACGGATTGAAAGACCACTTCGTTGGGGCTTTGAAAGGAAAGCTTCTTTCTGAGTTTCCGGAAGCCAATATTATTGATATTTCTCATGACATCGATCCTTTTAATACAGCTCAAGCGAGCTACATAATTCAAGCGGCCTACAGTAGTTTTCCCAAAGGAACTGTGCATATCATTGGGGTAGATTCTGAAAGAACCATAGAAAATGAACATATTGCCATGCAATGGAATGACCATTATTTTATTTGTGCAGATAATGGTATTTTAAGCATGTTGGTTCAGCGTTTTGTCCCTCAAAAAATTGTGGCTATAAATATACATGACAGATTACCGGCAGAGGCGACAGATTTGGATGTTTTTAAAACCGTGGCATGTCATTTGGCAAAAGGAGGAAATTTAAATGTAATAGGAAAGGAAATTTCGGCTTTAAAAGCTATTACCGATTTACAACCCATTGTTTCAAAAGATGGAAACTCAATCAAAGGAAACATTATTTATATTGACCATTTTGGAAATGTTGTAGTGAATATAAGTAAAAAACAATTTTTAGAATTAGGCAAAGGTCGGCCCTATGAGATTGACCTTAAACCCAAACCCTTAAAAACTATTTTACCCAATTATTCCTCTGTAGCTTTATCTGATAAATTCCCATTAAAATATTTTGAAGGTGAGAAGTTGGCCATATTCAACGAAGCCGGTTTTCTGGAAATCGCCCTTTTTAGAAGTAATCCCAACACGGTAGGAAGTGCATCTAGCCTATTGGGTTTAGGATACAGAGATGTTATAACCATTAATTTTAAAGAATCCTAATGATTGTACGTATTGTAAAATTAAGATTTCAACCGGAACGTATTTCCGATTTTTTAAAAAACTTTGAAGAAATCAAAGAAAAAATACGAAATGCTCCGGGAAACCGTTTATTGGAATTGTATCAAGACCTTGAAAATCCTGAACTTTTTTTTACCTATAGTTATTGGGAGTCTGAACAAGATTTAGAAAATTATCGAAATTCAGAGCTTTTTCACTCCATTTGGCAAGAAACCAAAGTTTTTTTTAATGCCAAACCGGAAGCTTGGAGTGTAAATAAATTGGTAGCATTACCTTGATAGATTATCAAAAATGCATTTTACATATAAAATTAACTTAGCACTATGAAGGCATTACTTTTTAGAGAAATAAAAACATTTTTTGGTTCACCAATTGGTTATTTGGTAATAGCCCTATTTTTGATTTTAAATGGGCTTTTTCTATGGGTTTTTGAAGGCGATTTTAATGTTCTGAATAGTGGTTACGCCGATTTGAATCCGTTTTTCCTTTTGGCCCCTTGGATACTTCTTTTTTTAATTCCCGCCATAACCATGAGAAGTTTTTCGGACGAAAAAAAGCAAGGAACCCTTGAGCTTTTACTTACCAAACCTCTAAGTGAAATTCAAATTGTTATGGGTAAATTTGGCGGTGCATTTGTTCTAATTCTTTTAGCTCTATTGCCTACACTTCTTTATGTTTATGTAATTTCAAAATATGGATTTCCGGAGGGAAGTTTTGATAGTGGAAGTACAATGGGTTCATATATCGGTTTGTTGTTTTTGATTTTTTCTTATACGGCAGTTGGTATTTTTTGTTCCATTTTTACAGAAAATCAAATAGTTGCTTTTATAACCTCTGTTTTTATTTGCTTCCTGTTTTACTTTGGCTTTGAAGGTATTGCCCCCATGTTTGGTTCGTTATATGAAACAGTATTAGCCTTTGGTATGGATTATCATTATAAGAGCATGAGTCGTGGCATTTTAGATACACGCGATTTGATTTATTTTGTCAGTGTATCGGCATTTTTTATCTCTCTTACCGTTATTAAATTAAAATCTCACAGAAACTAATGAAAAACCGTATCCCAAAACCCATTTTTTCTGTCGCTATAGTACTTACATTTCTTGTATTACTGAATGTTCTTGGTAGTTTTTTCTACAAAAGATTTGATTTAACCCACGATAAAAGATATACTTTATCCCAATCGACTATAGATTTAATTGAAAGTATAGACGAACCCGTTTTTATTGATATCTTTTTAGACGGACAATTTCCACCGGAATTTAAACGCCTTCAAAATGAAACCAGACAACTCGTTGAAGAATTTAGATCCTACAATTCCAATTTGATTGTTCAATTTACCAATCCTTTGGAAGATGAAAGTCAAGCTGAACAATACCGGGCTGAATTAATCAAACTTGGCTTTACGCCTACCAACATAAACAGCACCAAAAAAGGGAAAAAAGAATTGATTCAGATTTTTCCTTGGGCTATAGCCAATAGAGGTGAAAAATCGGTACGAGTTCCTCTTTTGGTAAACAATTTTGGAAATTCGCCATCAGAAAACATCAACAAATCGGTTCAACTTCTAGAGTTTACATTTGCCGATGCGTTAACCAAGTTAAATCCCAAAACCAAAAAGAAAATTGCTGTACTTACCGGAAAAGGAGAATTACAAGCTAAATACATGGCCGATTATTTGATGGAATTGAAAGAATATTATCAATTGGGTGAATTTAATTTAGATTCACTTCAAGATAATCCTTCAAAGGTGATTACAAACTTAAAAAGATTTGATGCCGTTATTATCCCAAAACCAACAGAACCCTTTACGGATACTGAAAAATTTATTGTTGATCAATATATTATGACCGGAGGAAAAAGTTTATGGTTGTTGGATAAAGTTGTTATGGATATTGATTCGCTTCAAAACGAACAAAATGCTACCATAGCATATCCCAGAGATTTGAATCTAGACGATGTATTCTTTAAATACGGAATCCGTATTAACCCGTCACTTGTTCAAGATTTGCTTTCAACTCCTATCACAGCCCAGTCGCAACAAGGAGATGTTCCCATAGATTGGTTGTATTCTCCTATTGTAAAATCAAAAGACAATCACCCTATAAATAAAAACATCAATTTGGTAAAATTGGAATTTGCCAACACCCTTGATACCTTAAAAAATGGAATACAAAAAACCGTACTCTTAGAAAGTTCATCCCAATCAAAAGCCGTTGGAAGTCCGTTAGAAATCAATTTGTATGATTTCATGGAAGAACTGGATGAAAAGGCTTTCAATAATGGAAATCATATTTTAGGGATTTTATTAGAAGGTAAATTTACATCAGGGTTTAAAAACCGAATAACTCCATTTAAATATGCTGAAAACAAAGATGAAAGTGTGGAAAATAAAATGATTTTTATTGCAGATGGAGATATTTTGAACTACACCTATGTAAATAAAAAACCACTCAATAACGGAATTGATCCTTGGACTCAACAAGTTTATGGCAACAAAGAATTTTTAATAAATGCAATGAACTTTCTTTTGGATGACAGCGGACTTATTAACATTAGAAACAAGGATATAACCCTACCCTTATTAAATAAAGAAAAAGTAGCATCAGATTATACAACAATTCAAATCCTAACTATCGGCATACCATTAGTATTACTCATTCTTTTTGGAATAGGTTTTCATTTCATAAGAAAGAAACTGTATGCCAAATAGATGTTAATAAATTACTTTTTTTCTTTGAATAGTTCCCATTATATTTGTGGGATATTAAATAAAAAACCGAAATGAAATTTATAGTATCGAGTTCGTATTTATTAAAACAACTACAAGTCCTAGGGAGTGTCATAAACAGTAGCAATACCTTACCTATCTTGGATAACTTTTTATTTGAGCTAGATCAGAATCAACTGACTGTTTCTGCTTCTGATTTAGAAACTACGATGTCGGCTACCCTTGAAATCGATTCTAAGAGCAAAGGAAGTGTAGCTGTTCCGGCAAAATTGTTGTTGGAGATTTTAAAGACTTTCCCGGAACAACCCTTAACCTTTACAGTTGAAGAAAACAGCACAATCGAAATAAGTTCTAATTCCGGTAAATATGCTTTAGCCTATGCACCCGGTGACGAATTTCCTAAAGCTGTAGTTCTTGAAGACCCTTCTGCTTCTGTGGTTCCGGCCGATGTATTAGCAACAGCCATCAGTAAGACCATTTTTGCAGCAGGCAACGATGATTTAAGACCCGTAATGAGTGGTGTTTTTTTCCAATTTTCGCCAGAAGGATTAATATTTGTTGCCACGGATGCTCATAAATTGGTAAAATATTCCAGAACTGATGTAAAAGCTTCTGAAGTAGCCGATTTTATTATGCCCAAAAAACCTTTGAATATTTTAAAAGGAATTTTAGGTGTTTCAGATAGTGAAGTAAAAATTGAATACAACGATAGTAATGCTGTTTTTTCTTTTGACAATTACATGCTTGTGTGTAGATTAATTGATGGAAAATATCCAAACTATGAAGCAGTGATTCCAAAAGAAAATCCAAATAAATTACACATTGACAGAACTCAATTCTTGAACTCTGTGAAACGTGTTGCAATTTTTTCTAATAAAACTACCCATCAAATCAGATTAAAAATTGCCGGAACAGAATTAAATATTTCTGCTGAAGATATTGATTATTCTAATAAAGCCGAAGAAAGATTAACCTGCGACTACCAAGGAGACGATATGCAAATTGGTTTTAACTCAAGGTTTTTAACTGAAATGCTCAACAATCTACAATCGGA
>JANJWE010000226.1 GCA_024709705.1 Flavobacterium sp.
TCCCTGGTTCGAGCCCAGGTGGGACCACAAAAGTGCCTTAGGGGCACTTTTTTTATTTAATGCCTTATATGCCTTGTTGTTATATATTATTTAGTCCTTCAAAAAACACTTACTATATTGGTTTCACTCAAACGGATGTAACAGAAAGGATTTCCAAACACAATTCAGGTTATTACGACAAAACGTATTCTTCAATTTGTACACACTTGCTATTTGACTGACATATAAAAGGGTCAAAACATACTTTGAATTTAACCTATTTTGTAGAATTAAAATTTAAGGTTTGTAGAATTTTTATGACTGTGGAAACCAAAAGTAATTTTTTTACGTTAATATAAACTGAGAAATGTATGATGTTATTAAAAAACCTTTACATTTGCCGAGGTTTTTGCCAATTAAAAGATTGATTTTAAAAAAATAACGCTTTAGTTTTTTTTTATGTAGTTTTTTACTTTATTTGTCAAAAATTTTGTTAAAGAATAAAAACGATTACTTTTGCACTCTATGAGAATTTTTTTAAACAAGTATGTTATTCTTTTATTGAGTTCTTTTTTTGGTGCGAGTCAGACGTATTCAAATGGTTTGTTGTTGAATAACAATCCGCCTCCTCCAAATCCACCTCCACCACCGGGTCTCCCAATAGATGGCTGGGTTTATGTTGTTGGTTTTTTGGGACTACTCTTTGCGTTTTATATGATTACAAGAAATATTAAAAAAGCTCCGAAATAAATCGGAGCTTTTTTAATTTCGTAAGGAAACTATTCGACTAATATATTTTCCTATCAAGTCAAATTCTAAGTTTATTTGAGTTCCAACAGAAAAAGTATGAAAGTTGGTGTGCTCATAAGTGTAAGGTATAATGGCTACACTAAACTCGTTTTTCTTTGAGTTCACAACTGTAAGACTTACTCCATTAACGGTGATAGAGCCTTTTTCTATAGTAATATTGTTTAAATCTGAGTTATATTCAAAAGTAAAATACCAACTACCATTTGATTCGCTAATTTTGGTGCAATAGCCCACTTGGTCTACATGGCCTTGAACGATATGTCCATCCAATCGGCTTCCCAAGAGCATGGCTCTTTCAAGGTTGATTTTATCATCAACTTTCCAATTACCTACATTGGTTTTTTCTAAAGTTTCTTTAATAGCAGTTACTGTATAGGTATTATCTTTAATTTCGACAACGGTTAAACAAACCCCATTATGTGCCACACTTTGATCTATTTTCAATTCTGAAGTTAAAGCAGATGAAATTGTTATGTGAAGATTACTGCCTTCCTTTTTGATTTCGGATACAATTCCAATACTTTCTATAATTCCGGTAAACATTTGACTTTTATTTTCTTAAATTTGCAGTTCAAAAATAGGAATAAATAGCGTGTAGTCATGGTAAAAAAAGCAGAAAATATTTTAGTAGGGATTTCCATCGGAGATTTAAATGGTATAGGTCCAGAAGTTGTACTTAAAACATTTGAAGATGCTAGAATGTTGGAACTTTGCACCCCAGTGATTTTTGCAAATGTGAAAATGTTATCCTATTTGAAAAAAAGTTTTGATTCTACTGCGGTTTTACATGGAATAGATAGGTTGGATCAAATTGTTCCGGGTAAAATTAATGTCTTTAATCTTTGGAAGGAAAGCTTTAATTTAGAATATGGTACAGAGAATGAAATCGTGGGGAGTTATGCCATTAAATCTTTTGTAGCTGCCACAAAGGCTTTGAAAGAAGGAATTGTTGATGTCTTGGTTACTGCTCCAATAAATAAACATACCGTACAATCTGAAACGTTCAATTTCCCGGGGCATACCGATTATTTAAATCAAGAATTAGAAGGCGACGCTTTAATGCTTATGGTTTGTGATGATTTAAGAGTGGGTTTACTAACCGATCATGTTCCGGTTACAGAGGTTGCTACCTTTATTACAGAAAAAAGAATCAGACAAAAAGTACAAACCATTAAAAAGTCGTTGATTCAAGATTTTTGTATTCCCAAGCCTAAGATAGCCGTTTTGGGTTTAAATCCACACTGTGGAGACCAAGGTGTAATTGGAAAAGAAGATGATGAAATCATTAGACCCACATTGAAGAAAATGTTTGAGGAAGGAACACTGGTTTTTGGACCTTATGCTGCCGATAGTTTTTTTGGATCTCATTCTCATGAAAAATTTGATGCTGTAATAGCCTGCTATCACGATCAAGGGTTAATACCTTTTAAAACCTTGTCTTTTGGGAAAGGAGTAAATTATACAGCAGGATTGAATAAAGTTAGAACCTCTCCAGATCACGGGACTGCTTATGAAATAGCAGGTAAAAATCAAGCGGACCATAATTCATTTACAGAAGCAGTTTACCTAGCCTTGGATATTTATAAATCTAGGTTAGAGCACGCACATTGGGCGGAAAAACCACTAAAATCCAAAGAAAAGCAGTTTTAAACAAAAAAATGTTTATAACTGTTTTGGAATTGCGATTATTTTATATCTTTGCAAACCAAATTTTTGGGACAAATTGTTGTACAGATGAAAGTATCTAATGAATTTTTAATACCGTTCATCGGGTTAAAGTTGGGAAAACATCAATTTGACTATCAAATAGATAAATCGTTCTTTGATCGCTTCGAATATGATGAGTTTGAAAATTGTGCTATTGTTTCTACGGTAGTTTTAGAAAAAAAAACCACCATGTTAGAGTTGCATTTCAAACACAAAGGTACTGTAAACGTTCCTTGTGATTTAACGGGTGAATATTTTGATTTACCCATTAAAGGGAAGTTGGATTTGGTTGTTCAGTTTGGAGACACGTTCAATAATGATAATGAGGAGTTGTTGATTTTGCCTCATGGAGAGCATCAAATAGATGTAGCACAATTCATTTATGAAATGATTGTATTGTCAATTCCATACAAAAGAACACATCCAGGCATTAAAGATGGAAGTTTGAAATCTGAAGCCATTGAAAAACTAGAACAATTGGCAGTCAAAAAGAAGAGTGAAGAAATAAATAACAATAATACCGATCCCCGTTGGGATCAATTAAAAAAACTATTAACGGATAAATAATATAGTAAAATGGCACATCCAAAGAGAAAGACCTCGAAAACCAGAAGAGACAAAAGAAGAACTCATTATAAAGCTACTGCAGCTCAAATAGCTACTTGTCCAATTACAGGTGAGGCTCATTTATATCACAGAGCCTACTGGCATGAAGGTAAAATGTATTACCGTGGTCAAGTTGTTATTGATAAAACAGAAGCTGTTGCCTAGTTTTTCAGTATAAAATAAAGAAAAACTCTCACCTGGTGAGAGTTTTTTTGTTATATCTATTTTTCGACAAATAACCCTTTCTAAAACGATTAAGTTTAGATTTTTTTTTGTAATTTCCACCTCTTTTTCTGTGATAAGATAAAAGAAAAACAATCAAACCCTATGAGTAATATAACTGCAGCAATAACAGCCGTTGGTTCTTACGTCCCGGATTTTGTATTGTCTAACCAAGTCCTTGAAACCTTGGTTGATACTAATGATGAATGGATAACCACCCGAACCGGAATAAAAGAACGTCGACTACTAAAAGAAGAAGGAAAAGGGACTTCCTTTTTGGCCATTAAAGCCGCACAAAACCTAATAGAAAAACGAAATCTAGATCCTCTTGAAATAGATTTGGTTCTCGTTGCAACTGCTACCCCTGATATGCCTGTGGCTTCTACAGCTGTTTATGTTGCTACTCAAATTGGTGCTACCAATGCATTTGCTTATGATTTACAAGCAGCCTGTTCCAGTTTTTTATACGGAATGTCAACAGCTGCGGCTTACATCCAATCCGGAAGATATAAAAAAGTACTTCTAATTGGAGCAGATAAAATGTCTTCTATTATTGACTACACCGATAGAGCAACCTGTATTATTTTTGGTGATGGTGGCGGTGCTGTTTTATTTGAGCCAAATTATGAAGGTCTTGGATTGCAGGATGAGTATCTGAGAAGTGATGGAATTGGACGCGAATTTTTAAAAATTGATGCCGGAGGGTCTCTCTTGCCTCCATCTGAAGAGACCGTAAAAAATAAGCAACACTTTGTTTTTCAAGACGGAAAAACGGTTTTTAAGTATGCCGTTTCTGGAATGGCTGATGTAAGCGAAAAAATAATGGAGCGAAACCACCTAACACATGACGATGTAGATTGGTTGTTGGCACATCAAGCCAATAGAAGAATTATTGACGCTACTGCCTCTAGAATGGGCTTAGATGAAGAAAAAGTTCTAATAAATATTCAAAAATACGGAAATACAACCTCTGCTACCTTGCCGTTGTTGATGAGTGATTTTGAAAATAAACTAAAAAAAGGAGATAACTTAATTTTTGCTGCATTTGGTGGTGGTTTCACTTGGGGAGCTATCTATTTGAAATGGGCATACGATACGAAATAAAAAAAAACAAACTAAACTTAGATAACATGGATATTAGAGAAATTCAAAACCTAATCAAATTTGTAGCAAAATCAGGTGCTACCGAAGTTAAATTAGAAATGGATGATTTTAAGATCACCATCAAAACTACCGAAGCAGGTGCCGCTGAAGCATCCTATTTTCAACATTATCCAGCCGCTCAA
>JANJWE010000296.1 GCA_024709705.1 Flavobacterium sp.
CAACCTATGCAGCCAATGATGTCTCAACCTGTTGCTCCAGTAGCTCAGGCTCCCGCTAGTACACCTGTTGTAGCAAGTACTCCGGTTGAAGACAATTCAAAATACATTACAATAAAATCCCCTATGATTGGTACTTTGTACAGAAAACCATCTCCAGATAAAGCACCGTTTGTAGAGGTAGGTGCTACTATCTCAAAAGGTGATGTAGTATGTGTTATTGAAGCTATGAAATTATTCAATGAAATTGAATCTGAAGTTTCAGGAAAAATTGTTAAAGTTCTTGTTGACGATTCTTCTCCTGTTGAATTTGATCAACCTTTATTTTTAGTAGATCCATCTTAATTTTAGATTTTTAGATTTTTAGATTTTAGAAATTATTTAATTTTTCTAGGTCTACAAATCCAACAATCCAATAATCCAATAATCTAAATTAATAAAAGATGTTTAAAAAAATATTAGTAGCCAATCGCGGAGAAATTGCACTACGTGTGATAAGAACGTGTAAGGAAATGGGTATCAAAACTGTGGCGGTTTATTCTACAGCCGATGCAGAAAGTCTTCACGTAAAGTTTGCCGATGAAGCCGTTTGTATTGGTCCTCCGCCTAGTAATTTGTCCTATTTAAAAATGTCAAACATAATAGCAGCTGCAGAAATTACCAATGCTGATGCTATTCATCCCGGTTACGGATTTTTATCTGAAAACGCTAAGTTTTCTAAAATTTGTCAAGAACACGGCATTAAATTTATTGGGGCTTCTCCTGAAATGATTGAAAAAATGGGAGACAAAGCAACTGCTAAAGCTACCATGAAAGCAGCTGGAGTTCCTTGTGTTCCCGGATCTGACGGA
This sequence comes from Flavobacterium sp., assembly GCA_024709705.1. Lineage (GTDB taxonomy): Bacteria > Bacteroidota > Bacteroidia > Flavobacteriales > Flavobacteriaceae > Flavobacterium. The sequence goes on from JANJWE010000296.1 coordinate 849, forward strand.
ATTTTAGAATCGTTTGAACAAGCTAAAAAAGTAGCCAAAGAAATTGGTTATCCGGTAATGATGAAAGCTACTGCCGGTGGTGGTGGTAAAGGAATGAGAGCCATTTGGAAAGAAAGCGAGTTAGAAAAAGCTTGGGAAAGTGCCCGTCAAGAAGCAGCCGCAGCTTTCGGAAATGATGGAATGTACATGGAAAAATTGATAGAAGAACCCAGACATATTGAAATTCAAGTAGTAGGTGATGCCTATGGTAAAGCGTGTCACTTATCCGAAAGAGATTGCTCCGTTCAACGTCGTCATCAAAAATTAACAGAAGAAACACCTTCTCCTTTTATGACCGATGATTTACGCGAAAAAATGGGAGAAGCTGCTGTAAAAGCCGCAGAGTTTATCAAATATGAAGGGGCCGGAACAGTGGAATTTTTGGTGGACAAACACCGAAATTTCTACTTCATGGAAATGAATACACGTATTCAAGTAGAGCATCCTATTACGGAACAAGTTATTGATTACGATTTGATTCGTGAACAAATTTTAGTAGCAGCAGGTGTGCCAATTTCCGGTAAAAATTATTTACCTCAATTGCATTCTATAGAATGTCGTATTAATGCCGAAGATCCGTATAATGATTTTAGACCTTCACCGGGAAAAATCACCGTACTTCATGCACCGGGCGGACATGGTGTGCGTCTAGATACACACGTGTATGCAGGTTACACGATTCCACCAAACTACGATTCGATGATAGCCAAATTGATTACTACGGCTCAAACCCGTGAGGAAGCTATCAACAAAATGAAACGTGCTTTAGATGAATTTTATATTGAAGGAATTAAAACTACTATTCCGTTTCACCGTCAATTAATGGACGAACCGGATTATGTAGCCGGAAATTATACCACAAAATTTATGGAAGGTTTCAAAATGAACGATCCGGAATAGTATAATACAATATTCAAAAACGTAAAAGAGTCTGATTTTATCAGGCTCTTTTTTTATTTGTAAAAGGGGTAATCGATGTAAAATTTACACATTACAAAGTGTGTAAAATTCCTTTTAATGGGTATTTTTTACACAGCGATTTTAAGGCATTTTATTAGTAAATATCAGAAAAACAAGGATTTGAAAAAATGGAATAGCACTTGCTTTATACGGAAATGTGTTTTTACTCAAACCTTTCAAGTTCAAGACAAATTAGAGTTGGGTTTTGATTAAGAATACCAAGTATAAGTTCAATACCAAAATTTTATAACTATGGAAAGCCGAAATCGATATCCAAATGAATCATCTACTACAAAACGAAACGAACAGGAACAAAGCTTATTTAGTTTTGTTGTTCCGATTTATACTAAATCAATGCATCGGATTGTGGCACAAAAAGGTACGGAGATTAAAGATTTCATTCAAAGAAAAAGCAGGTTTTCCAATGTGTCAAAACATAGACTTATCAATGGGGTTGTGCTTGCCGGAACTTTCTTCATACTGGCTGGATCTGCTTTGGGTGCTTATCATTTGCAACCCCATTTTGAACAATTTAATATAGATAGAATGGGCACTGCTTTTGGGATGTTCTTTCTAATTCTATCACTGGTTTTGTTATTTTATAAATTAGGTTTTTCTCTTTATCAGGTTTATTTGTATTTAAGGTATAAACCCATTCAATCAGTTTCTGATGAAGAATTGCCCACATGTACGATAATTGTACCGGCTTACAATGAGGGGAAACTGGTATGGGAAACCCTTAAGAGCATTGCAAATAGCGATTATCCTCAGGAAAAATTACAGCTATTAGCTATTGACGATGGCAGTAAAGATGATACATGGTATTGGATTCAGCAGGCAAAAAATGAATTGGGTGACCGATTGACAATTTTCAAACAACCCGAAAATAAAGGGAAACGTCATGCTCTTTACAAAGGATTTACTATAGGAACCGGAGATGTTTTTGTTACAATAGACAGTGATTCTATCGTTAAGAAAGATACCCTGCGAAACTTGGTTAGTCCGTTTGTAACTCAAGAAAATTGTGGTGCTGTGGCCGGAAATGTAAGAGTTCTAAACAATCAAAAAGCCATGTTGCCTAAAATGTTGAATGTGAGTTTTGTAATGAGTTTTGAATTTGTTCGATCGGCAGAAAGTATGTTAGGTTCTGTTTTGAGTACTCCTGGAGCTCTAGCAGCATATAAAAGAGAAGCGGTATTTAATTGTTTGGAAGAATGGATTAATCAAACTTTTATGGGGCAACCCTCTGATATAGGTGAAGACAGAGCCATGACAAATATGATCTTGAAACAAGGTTATGAAGTCTTATTTCAAAGAAATGCCCATGTGTTGACCAACGTACCGGAACAGTATAAAGGACTTTATAAAATGTTTATTCGTTGGGGAAGAAGTAATGTGCGTGAAAACATTATGATGGCAAAATATGTGTTTACAAATTTTAGAACGGAATCTAAATTTGGTGCTAGGCTCTTATTTTTTAATCAATCTTTAAATATAATAATGACCTATCCATTTCTGATATTCATGCTGTTTTTTATTATTACTCACCCGGTTTTATTTTTAAGTTCAACACTGGTAAGTATATTCGTTCTATCATCATTCCCAATGCTGTTTTATGCTAAAAGATATAATTTTTCTGAGTCGGTTTGGGCATATACTTATAGTGTATTGTATACGTTTGGGCTTTTTTGGATAACGCCTTATGCCATTGCCACAGCAGGCAAAAGGGGTTGGTTAACCCGTGAAATATCGGCCTAATCAATCCTTATAATTTCAGATTAATGAAAGAATCAGTTCCTAATAAATGAATAAAAATTGGTTAAGTTAAGTGGGCAGCCAAATACCCCAAGATTTGGCTGAATAAAAAGAGGTTTTTAAAACCTCTTTTTTTATTTAGTTATTTTTTAAGAGAATTTTCATCGGAATGCCTTATTTTAGCTATATCCAAAGCTAAATACATGAAGACTATTTTATTGATTGAAGACGATATTGCTTTTTCAAAAATGGTGAGCAACTTTCTTTCTAAAAATGGATACCTTGTTGAAGCAGCCTATACTGCACAGGAGTCCAAAAATCGTTTTAAAAATTCAGATTTTGATTTGGTTTTGTGTGATTTACGTTTGCCGGATAGTGATGGTATTGACCTGATGATTGATTTAAAATCAACTAAAAATGAGGTTCCGGTAGTTTTGATGACGGGCTATGCCGATGTAAATACTGCTGTCAAAGCCATGAAAAAAGGAGCGGCAGATTATATTTCCAAACCGTTTGTTCCCGAAGAAGTTTTATTGGTTCTTTCTAACGCGTTACTTTCTCCTAATGCTCAAAAAAAGCCTGAAAATAGTCAAAAGAATAAAATAGAAAGTTCTGTTTCTAGTGATTTTGTTCAAGGGATCAGCCCCGTATCTAAAGCGATGAACAAACACATTGAATTGGTAAGTCCAACTAATTTATCGGTTTTAATTATTGGTGAAAGCGGAACCGGGAAAGAGGTTGTGGCCAAAGAAATCCACAATCTGAGTCATCGAAATAAGGCTCCGTTTATAGCGGTTGATTGTGGAGCTATTCCCAAAGAATTAGCAACCAGCGAGTTTTTTGGTCATTTAAAAGGTTCTTTTACAGGTGCGGTAACAGATAAAATGGGGCATTTTGAAGCCGCAAATGGAGGTACTTTGTTTTTGGATGAAGTGGGTAATCTAACCTATGAAAATCAAATACAACTATTAAGAGCTTTACAAGAACGCAAAGTAAAACGAATAGGAAGCAGTAAAGAAGTAGAAGTAGATATTCGAGTAATTGCAGCCACAAATGAAGATTTAAAAGAAGCGGTGAAAGCGGGAAATTTCCGTGAAGATTTATACCATCGATTGAATGAATTTTCCATTGAAGTTCCCAGTTTAAATGAGAGAAAACAAGATTTGCTGATGTATGCCGAATATTTTTTGGAAAAAGCCAACGAACAATTACATAAAAAGGTTTTAGGATTTTCACCCGAAACACTTCGAATTTTTCAAAACTATTCTTGGCCCGGAAATCTAAGAGAATTGCAAAATATTATCCGAAGAGCGGTATTGTTAACCCCTGGAGATCTAGTCGAAAAAGAGGTTATTCCTTCTGAGTTTTTTGAAGTAGAAAACCAATCTTCATCTGCATTTTCAAAATCACAAAACGAAAAGGAAATGATAATTAAAGCTCTTCAAATATGTAACGGAAATAAATCAGAGGCTGCAAAAATGTTGGAAATTAACCGTAAAACACTTTACAATAAACTTAAGCTTTATCATTTAGAGGATTAGTTCTTTTTCTAATGTATCAATTAATTTTGTAAGTTTATTTCGAACCTCATAAAACAACTTTTGAAGGGCAGAGTTTGAGATATTTGATGTTTTACAAGTTTCCAATTCTTGCAAAAGCCGAACAATGTGGTAAGCTCCAACTTGATGAGTCATTGGTATCATTCGATGTGAAATAGATTCTACCAAAGAATAATTTTTGTCTTCAATTGCTTTTTCTATTTGAATCAAACTGGAGCGTGTGTTTTCTATATACGAATTTAAAACATCTCGAATAGCCTCTTGATCATTATCCAACATTGTTTTTAAAGCACTTAGATTGTACGCTTCAATGGTGTTTTCTTCCTTTTTTAAAATTTGCTTTTGATTTATTTCAATTGGAGTGTGAAGTACTTGATTTAAAACAGAAATCAACTCTTCAGAGGTATATGGTTTGTAAAGTAGAGAAGCAAACCCTTTTTTTGTATAATATTCTTTTCCCCATAGACGTTGCCCCGTTATTGCAATTACCGGAAGTGAACTCGGTATTTGTTCTAACAACTCAAATCCGCTCATTTCTGGCATTTGAATATCCGTGAAAACAACATCTACACTTGATGTGTGTAGTGCCTCCAAAAGTTCTTTGGGATGGTTAAAAGAAAGAACATTGAATTGATGTAGTTTTAAAAATGTAGTTGTAAGTTGGAGTAATGAACTGTCATCATCCACAACAGCTAGAGTGTAATTATGATCTTGTTTTGAGTTTTGTAATAGTGTATTTTCTATTTCTTTACTTTTTGCGGGAAGTATCATTTTAAATGTACTTCCTTGACCCAATTCGCTTTCAACAGTTAAGTTGCCGCCCAACATTTCAGTAAGTTTTTTGCAAATGGTTAGACCTAATCCGGTTCCGCCATATTTTTTTTCTATGCTGGAATTGGCTTGAGTAAATTCATTAAAAATCAAATGCAATTGATCTTTTTTTATTCCAATTCCGCTATCTTGAACACTTAAATACAGTTGGTTTTGGTTGTATTTTGCCGTGATTTTTATGAATCCGTTCTCCGTAAATTTATAGGCATTTCCTATCAAGTTACTTATGATTTGTCGAATGCGTAAGGCATCACTCTCTATCAAAAGGTTTTCAATGGCATCTAACTCGAATTGTAAGGAAATCGTTTTATTGTGATAAAGAGATTGAATGCTTAGGGCAACTTCTTCAATGAGTTGGTGTAAATTAAAAACAGATATTTCCGGCTTAATTTTTCCGGCTTCAATTTTGGAAAAATCCAACAAATCGTTGACCAATTGATTGATATAAACCGAAGCACTTTGAATATTAGAAATATAGTAGTTTTGTTTTTCTGAGATATTTCCGGATTTAACAAGTTCACTAAATCCTTGAATGGTATTGAGTGGAGTTCTCAAATCATGACTCACCGTTGCAATAAGTTGCTCTATAGCGGTTAATAGGGTTTCTGTTTTCTTTTTTTCTATTTCTAATTGTTTTCTGTAGCGTTGATTTTTAAGAAAATCATTGGTTATCAAAAGGAAAAACAATCCGGTCATTAGGAGTCCAATTACCGCTGCCGAGGTTAAAATAGAAACGGTCTTTTGTTGGGCTTCTTCTCTGGAAAGATTATTTAAATTGGCTTTTTTGATGATATCAGATTCAAATTCAACCAAAATTTCGTTTAGTTTTTGTGAAATAAACAAATCATTACGCAGTAATTCAATTTCTTTATTTTTTTGCGAAGTCGTTTTTACCTGATTATTGGTGCGAACATTTTCGAGTATTTTTTTGGATGATACCAAAATAGAATCTATTTCTTTATCCGATAATGTACTCGCTGATTCTTTGGGTACGTTTTCATTCAGATAATCAACATATTCCTGATATACTTTTTTTTCGTATGCAGAAAGTTGGTTTGGATTAATATTCAATCCTTCTAGGGTAATCTTACCCATTGATTCTTCCATTCTTCTAATATCGGTAACTGCTTTTTCAATAGAACTGTAATCGTTTTGGGATGTGTTCATTTTTTTTAGTGCAGTTATGTTTGCTACTTTTTGTTCTAAAATGATTTTTAAACTATCTAATTGTTCTATCTGTTTGGCATTGTCAATTTTTTGTTCAAAAGAATCGATGGCTTTTATGAGTTTTTGATTTTCTTGGTAATAGAGTCTGAAATCATTTTCTTTATTGTTTTGGGCTGCAATTCGACCTAAATTATCAACATCATAAATTTTAGAAATTAAAGAGCTGAGATGGATTAGTTTTTGGTTTTCAACAACAGATTCATTTTCATAATCTGTAAAAAGTTTATTTTCTTTAAAAAGCAAAAAACCTACTGCTATTACCAGTGTAGCAAGCAGTAAGTAGCTTAGGAGCACTTTGAGTGGAATAAAGCTTGATTTTTGTGCCATTCTCAAAGATAAAAAGAACAAAAGGTTTTGTTTACCTAGGAAGTGTTAAAAAAAATTCCCGATGGCTATCGGGAATTAAATTATAAGGTTTCTTTTAACCAAGAAAAGAATTCGCGTTGCCAAACCATAGCATTTTGAGGTTGAAGCACCCAATGATTTTCTTCCGGAAAATAGATAAATCTACTTTTGATACCTTGCAATTGAGCCGCTTGAAAGGCTTCTTGTCCTTGACCAATGGGCACACGAAAATCTTTTCCACCTTGAATGATTAAGATAGGCGTATCCCATTGGGTTACATTTTTAATGGGATTAAATTGCGAATAGGTTTTTTGAGCCAAAGTATTGGTTTTATCCCAATACGGTCCGCCCAAATCCCAGTCGGTAAAAAACACCTCTTCGGTTGTCCCATACATGCTTTCTAGATTGAAAACTCCACAATGCGAGATAAACGATTTAAAACGTTTGTTGTGTATTCCGGCTAAATAAAAAACGGAATAACCACCATAACTTGCACCTACAGCTCCTAAACGTGATTGGTCTACATAACTTTCCTTAGCCACATCGTCAATGGCAGAAAGGTAATCATCCATCACTTGTCCGCCCCAGTCTTTGCTGATTTGTTCGTTCCATTCAACCCCATGACCCGGCATTCCTCGGCGGTTTGGAGCCACTACTACATAACCCTGAGAAGCCATCAAACTGAAATTCCATCTAAAGGAGTAAAATTGTGATAGAGCTCCTTGAGGTCCTCCTTGACAATACAATAATGCAGGGTATTTTTTTGAGGCATCAAAATTGGGAGGAAGAATAACCCAAACCAACATTTTTTTTCCATCGGTTGTAGTTACATATCTTTTTTCAAATTTGGGTAAAGCTAGTTTTTTATAGATTTCATCATTTACTTTGGTGATTTGTAACCACGTTTTTTTCTTAAAATCATAGGAATAAATTTCTTTTGCATGGTTCATGTCGGTTCTACCCACAATAATTTTATCACCTGAAAATCCCACAATATCCGTGACATCAAAATCACCCGATGTAATTTGACGCACCGTAATAGCTATTCGAGTTAATCCCGGAAAGTTTACTTCAAACAATTGTTTGGTACCATCAACCGGAGCTAAGAAATAGACTTTTTTTCCATCGGCACTCCAAGTGAAACTGTCCACTGTTCCGTCCCAATTAGCGGTTAAGTTCATGTCCATTCCTTTAAAACGTACAATTATGTCGTTCTTGTCGGCCTCAAAACCATCGCGTTTCATTTGCAGCCACGACAATTCGCCATTAGGTGAAATGGTGGGATGCGTGTCGTAACCTAAATTGTTTTCGGTTAGATTGGTAGTGGTTTGGGTTTCTAAGTTGTACTCGTATAAATCGGTATTGGTAGAAACGGCATATGCAGTACCTGATTTCTTTTTGCAAACATAAATAATGCTTTTCCCGTCTTTTGACCAAACGTAATCTTCGTCGCCACCAAATGGTTTTTGAGGAGAATCAAACGGTTCGTCTTTCATGATGTCAAAAAAGGAGTTTTCTTTACCTATTTCTGAAAAACCAACGTGATTGTGTTTGCCTTCATTCCAGCTGTCCCAGTGGCGGTAATTTAGTCCGTTATAAACTTGAACATCCGACTTGTTAAGTTCAGGGTAAATATCTTTTCCGTTTATCTTTTCCATTTTCACTTCTTTGTGAGAAAGGAGAAATTTTCCGTTAGAAGAAATATTTTTATCGTTTAAAAGTTCTTTGGTTTCGGTAATTTCTGTAGCAATGCCGCCATTAATTGGAATGCTGTAAAATTTGGAATTAGATTTATTTTCTTCTACAGAAGGTGTAGCAACTTTGTAAATGATATTTTTTCCATCTTTGGAAATACCTAAAGGCGAAACTCTGCCCAATTTCCATAGAGTTTCCGGAGTTAACACTTGTTGAGCGGTTGAGGTTGTTAATCCCATAAAACAACTTAAAATTAAAATTAGATTTTTCATTTTTAAAAAAATTAAAGGCTAAAAGTAACGATTTTATAGCTACTTTTGAACTTATTTGTCAACTACTTTTTAAAAATAGGATACATTTAAATCAAAAAAATTGAAGATGCAACTTAGTTTTTGGGAACTTAAAAATTGGTTTACAAATGTAGATTTCACTATTGTGGGTAGCGGAATCGTGGGGTTGCATTGTGCTCTGGAATTACGTGAAAAATTTCCATTAGCTAAAATTCTGATTCTCGAAAAAGGGGCACTTCCTCAAGGGGCAAGTACTAAAAATGCCGGATTTGCTTGTTTTGGTTCGGTTTCAGAAATTTTGGATGATTTGAATTCGCATTCAGAAGATGAGGTTATTCAATTGGTTCAAAAAAGATGGAACGGTTTGCAATTACTACGTAAACGTATTGGTGATAAAGTTTTAGACTTAAAACCTTTTGGCGGATATGAATTGTTTTTAAAAGATGACAAATCAATGTATGAAGAATGTTTACAGAAGCTTCCGTTTGTCAATGAAATGTTGAAACCTTTGTTTAAGAACGACGTTTTTTCAAAAGAAATTGACCGATTTGCATTTCAAGGCATTCAAGAATATGTGCTTTTTAATCCCTATGAGGCACAAATTGATACCGGAAATATGATGCAAGAACTTTTGAGAACGGCTTCCAATCAGAACATTTTAATTCTAAATCAACAAACGGTAACTTCCTATATTGATAAAAATAATGCAGTGGAGGTTGTTTTGGACAATTTTTCTTTTTCAACTCGAAAATTACTTTTTGCTACAAACGGTTTTGCTAATGAACTCACTAAAGGCGAAGTGAAACCGGCCAGAGCTCAGGTTTTAATAACTAAACCCATTCCTGATTTGGATATTAAAGGAACTTTTCATTTAGATAAAGGGTATTACTATTTTCGAAATTTTGAAGATAGAATTTTATTAGGCGGAGGCCGAAATCTGGATTTTGAAGGCGAAACTACCACAGAGTTAGCTCAAACAGAAATCATTCAAAATAAGTTGGAGCAATTGCTAAAAGAAGTAATTTTGCCCAAACATACTTTTGAAATAGAACACCGGTGGAGTGGCATAATGGGAGTAGGAAACCATAAAAACCCCATTGTAAAAAGGCTGAGTGAAAATGTGTACTGTGGAGTACGACTTGGAGGGATGGGAGTTGCCATTGGGAGTTTAATTGGAAAAGAATTAGCAGATTTAATCGATTAATTTATGATAAGAAAAATATTTCGTTTCCTTTGGAAAGCGATGTTGTGGTTTTTTGGGATTTCAATTTTTTTAGTGATTCTCTTGAAATTTGTTCCGGTTCCATTTACTCCTTTGATGGCAATTCGAGCTGTTGAGCAGAAAAGTGCCGGAAAAGAAATGACTTGTAGTCATGACTGGGTACCACTCGAAGAAATTTCAATTAATCTTCAAAAAGCAGTCATAGCCAGTGAGGATGGCAATTTTTTAACTCATAATGGTTTTGATTTTAAAGCTATTGAAAAAGCCATGGAAGCCAATAAAAAAGGGAAAAAATTACGAGGGGGAAGTACAATTTCACAACAAACTGCCAAAAATGTTTTTCTTTGGCAAGGCCGTAGCTACCTTAGAAAAGGATTGGAAGCCTACTTTACGGTTTTGATAGAACTCATTTGGGGTAAAGAACGTATCATGGAAGTTTATTTAAACAGTATCGAAATGGGCGACGGTGTTTATGGTGCTCAAGAAGCTTCTCGGGTTTGGTATCGAAAAGATGCCATTCATTTAACGCCTCGTGAAGCAGCCGGAATTGCAGCTATTTTGCCCAATCCACGAAAATTTAAAGCGACCAATTCTTCCAATTATATCAATCGAAGAAAGAATCATATTGAAAGACAAATGAGCTATTTGGGTAAAATAGAATATTAAATATTTCAACGGAAATTAAATTTTAGATATCACTAATTGTTTTACAAAAAGAAAACCACCAATTCACAACATACATTTTGTGAATTAGTGGTTTTTTATTTTTCTGAAATTACTTTTTAGATTTTTATAATCCCCATATTAAATAAGGTAAACGCCTGAATGTCTGCGTTTTCTTCAATGGTTTTAGAGATTGGTTTTCCGGCTCCGTGTCCAGCATTTACATCTATTCGTATTAAGACAGGGTTTGTGCCGGCTTGTTTGTCTTGTAATTCTGCAGCAAATTTAAAACTATGTGCCGGAACTACGCGGTCATCATGATCGGCTGTAGTTACTAGGGTTGCCGGATATTGAACCCCTTTTTTTACATTATGTACCGGAGAATAGTTTTTCAAATATTCAAACATTTCTTTACTGTCGTTTACTGTACCGTAATCATAAGCCCATCCGGCACCGGCAGTAAAAGTATGGTATCGTAACATATCCAGTACTCCAACAGCAGGAAGTGCAACTTTGGCCAAATCGGGTCTTTGAGTCATTACGGCTCCAACCAATAAACCATCATTTGAACCTCCTCTAATGGCTAAATAATCTGAAGATGTATACTTTTGAGCGATTAAATATTCTCCTGCTGCAATAAAGTCGTCAAAAACATTTTGTTTTTTCATTTGTATACCGGCATCATGCCATTTTTTTCCATACTCGCCACCGCCTCTGAGATTTACAACAGCATAAATTCCGCCATTTTCCATCCAT
>JANJWE010000310.1 GCA_024709705.1 Flavobacterium sp.
GGCTTCGTGTTACCGTTTGGGTAAGTTTAATATTGATACCCGCCAAACGGATTCGTTTATTGGTTTGCCAACACCTGCCAACGCTTTGTTTATCTTGAGCTTGCCCCTTTTGTTGGAACAAACGGATTTTGAAATTTTGGCCACACTTTTAACCCATCCCTATTTCTTATTGGGAGTTACTTTTTTGAGTGCTTTTTTACTAAATGCAGAAATCCCATTGTTTTCATTAAAATTTAAGTCGGCTTCATGGGAAGATTCCAAATATCCATTTTTATTGTTGGCTACTTCGCTAGTTCTTTTGGTATTTTTTCAATGGGCGGCCATTCCATTGATTGTTTTGATTTATGTAGTATTGTCTTTGATTCAAAATCGATTTTCAAATTCCTAGGGTATGCGAAAACCTCGGTCTAAGCGTTCGGTGAATCGAAAATATCCCCAGCGAAAATCGGGAAAGAGCGGTTTTCCGTATGGCTGGGTTATTGGTTTTGTTTTTCTTTTGGGTCTCAGTTTTTCGGTTTATCATTACCGCACAGTTTTGGCTTACTATTTTAGTTTTAAATCGAAGCACTCGCTTTCAACTTCGGCTACTAAGGTAGAAGAAGCCCATGTGTTTCAGGTATTATCTCGACATCCACACTTTGTGTTTGGCTTTGATGTTTCGGAGTATCAGGGAGCTATTGAATGGGAAAAAGTTAGTACGGTAGCCGATACTTTTCGATTGGAATTTGTATTTATTCGGGCAACTGCCGGAAAAGATAAAGTTGATGCTCGTTTTAAGACCAATTGGAAATCGGCACGAAAACATAAGTTTATTCGAGGGGCATATCATTATTACAGACCCAACGAAAATTCCATTTTACAGGCTCAAAATTTTATTCGTCAGGTTGCATTGGAAAAAGGCGATTTACCTCCGGTACTCGATATCGAAAACTTACCCAAAGTTCAATCTATGGATAGTTTAAAAGTGGGATTAAAACGTTGGCTTACCACTGTAGAAGCTCATTATGGGATTAAACCTATTATCTATTCGGGGGAAAGTTATTATTCTGATTTTTTAGCAAAAGAATTTAAGGGCTATCCGTTTTGGATTGCCAATTACAATTTTTTTGTGGAGTCACCTAAGGAAAATTGGCTTTTTTGGCAGTTTTCAGAAAAGGGAAGTGTTTCCGGAATACAAGGTCTTGTGGATATCAACTTATTTCAAGGGACACCCAAAATGTTGCATTACCAGTTGAAGCATTAAAATTCCAGTTTCTTTTTACGAAGTTCGAAATTCTGACCTAAATATACTTTTCGTACCATTTCGTCTTCGGCTAATTCTTCGGGTTTACCGGCTTTTAAAATTCCACCTTCAAACATCAAATAAGTTTTGTCGGTTATAGCAAGCGTTTCTTGTACGTTGTGGTCGGTTATCAGAATACCGATGTTCTTGTTTTTCAGTTGAGCTACAATGCGTTGAATGTCTTCTACTGCCACAGGATCAACCCCGGCAAAAGGTTCATCTAATAATATGAATTTGGGGTCGGTTGCCAAGGCTCGTGCAATTTCAGTTCTTCTTCGTTCGCCACCGGAAAGGAGATCCCCTCTGTTGGTTCGAATATGTTGTAAACTGAATTCATCTATTAAACTTTCCATTTTAGCAATTTGCTCGGCTTTGGAAAGATTAGTCAATTGCAATACACTTAAAATATTGTCTTCAATACTTAATTTTCTAAATACAGAGGCTTCTTGAGCCAAATAACCAATTCCGTTTTGAGCTCTTTTGTACATTGGGAAATCTGTAATTTCCATTTGGTCTAGGTAAATTTTTCCGCTATTGGGTTTTACTAAACCCACAATCATGTAAAATGAGGTTGTTTTACCGGCACCGTTAGGGCCCAATAAGCCTACAATTTCACCCTGATTTACTTCAACCGAAACGCCTTTTACAACGCTTCTTCCTTTGTATGTTTTTACAATATTTTCAGCTCTTAATTTCATTTTTCTGAGTTTCTGAGAAACGGAGTACTAAGGTTTTGTGATGCAAATAAACAAATTAATCTTTTACATTGGCATCCGTTAACAGTAGTTTGTGTTATTGTTGGGCTTCCAAATCTTCCCAGAATTCATAGGCTCTACGCAAATGCGGAATTACAATGGTGCCCCCAACCAAAGTTGCAATACCCATGGCTTCCATCATTTCTTCTCTGGTAACACCGTTTTTGTAACTGGTCTCCAAGTGGTATTTAACACAGTCGTCACATCTTAAAACGGCAGATGCAACCAAGCCTAATAATTCTTTTGTTTTTACATCCAAGGCACCTTCTGTATAGGCATTGGTATCCAGATTGAAAATTCTTTTGATTAACAAATTGTTATCGGCTAGTAATTTTTCGTTCATCTTAGAACGGTAGGCATTAAATTCTTGAACACTGTTGGACATAGCTATTTTATTTTAAAGATTCTTTTTCTTGTTTTTTTACGACTACAGCACTTATTAAAATACTTATTTCGTAGAGTATCATAATGGGTATGGTAACAATAATTTGACTAATTACATCCGGAGGTGTAATGATAGCAGCTAAAATTAAGACAATCACTAAAGCGTATTTGCGGTATTTTCTTAAAAAAGAAGGTGTAATGAGTCCGAGTTTAGATAAAAAATAAATGATGATGGGTAATTCAAACAATAGACCACTGGCTATGGTTGAAGTTTTAATCATACTGGTATAGGATTCCAAGTTGAATTCGTTTACAATTTCCGAACTGGCAGAGAAAGATCCGAAAAAATAGACCGAGAGTGGGGTGATAATGTAATAACCAAATAAAACACCCAGGAAAAACAGAACAGAAGAAACTATAATAAAAGCTCGAGCGTATTTTTTCTCGTTATCGTACAAAGCCGGACTTATGAATTTCCAAAATTCATATAATATATAGGGAAAACCTACGATAAAGCCCACGGTAACACAGGTCCATATTAAAAATGAAACTTGACCTCCCATGGCTGTGTTTTGAATGATGAATGGCATAGAAACCGAACAGATATCAGTGTTTTCAAAACCAAAATACTGAGTTACTTCACAAAAGAAGCGGTAGGTCACAAAATTGGGGTCTTTGGGGCCAAAAAGTATGGTATTGAATATAAAATCGGTAAAAAAGAATGCAGCTGTAGCTAAAATGAGAACGGCCAAGGTGCTTCTAATGAGTAACCATCTCAGTTCTTCAAGATGGTCTAAAAAAGACATTTCTTTCACTTTCTTTGACGCCATTATACGATACCTTCTTTTAATATATCATGTAAATGGATTACTCCTTTGTAGTTATTGTTTTCGGCTACAATGAGTTGTGTGATAGCAAAATCTTCCATTATATTGAGGGCTTCAACTACCCGGTTGTGAGGTTGAATCATTTTGGGATTTTGGGTCATAATATCACGAGCAGTAATTCCGCTAATGGTTTCGGTTTTGCTTAGCATTCTTCGAATATCCCCATCGGTAATGATGCCAATGATTTTTTCATTTTCTTCTACAGCAGTTACTCCGAGTCTTTTTTCAGAAATTTCAAAAATTACAGTTTGAATGTTGGCATCCGGAGAGACCGTTGGTTTTTTTGATTCGTCCAACATGTCTTTCACTTGTAATAAAAGTTTTTTTCCGAGTGCTCCTCCCGGATGGTATTTGGCAAAATCTTCGCTGTTGAAATTTCGCAATTGCATTAAACACACGGCCAAACAATCTCCCATAACCAGTTGAGCCGTAGTGCTGTTTGTTGGGGCCAAATTATTAGGACACGCTTCTTTTTCAACGGTTGTATCCAAAACATACTGCGCATTTTTGGCTAAAAAAGAAGTTAAATTACCTGTCATAGCAATTAACGGATTGCCAAAACGATTGAGAATGGGAACCAAAATTTTGATTTCCGGGCTGTTACCGCTTTTTGAAATACAAATTACCACGTCATCGGGTTGTACCATGCCCAAGTCACCGTGAACCGCTTCTGAAGCATGAAGAAAACTGGAGGGTGTCCCGGTAGAGTTAAAAGTAGCAACCATTTTTTGAGCAATGATGGCACTTTTTCCAATTCCGGTTACTACCAAACGCCCTTTTGTATTGTGAATCAGTTCTACTGTTCTTGCAAAATCATCGGTAAGTAATTCCGCTAATTTGGCTATCGCCTGACTTTCAGCGATTATGGTTTCTTTGGCGGTTTGCAGAATGTTATTTTTTGCTGTCAAAATGCAATGGATATAAAATTTGTACGATTCAAAGAAAGTTGTATCTTTATGGGTGCAAATTTAAATAAAATACCCATAACAGAAGAATGAATCCTAACGAAATTGATATTCACAAGGAATTAAAGAAATATTTTGGTTTTGATCACTTTAAAGGTTTACAAGAAGAAGTCATACAAAGTATCTTGCATAGACAAAATACTTTTGTGATAATGCCTACGGGCGGAGGTAAGTCGTTGTGTTATCAATTGCCTGCCTTAATTCAGAAAGGAACCGCCATAGTTGTGTCTCCCTTGATTGCTTTAATGAAGAATCAAGTTGACGCTATTCGCAGTGTATCCTCAGAAGATGGAATTGCTCATGTGCTAAATTCTTCTTTGACTAAAACCGAAATTAATCAGGTAAAAAAAGATATCGTTTCCGGAATAACCAAATTACTATATGTAGCACCGGAATCTTTGGCTAAAGAAGAATATGTTGATTTTCTGAAAACGGTTCCTATTTCCTTTATAGCTATTGACGAAGCTCACTGTATTTCGGAATGGGGTCATGATTTCAGACCCGAATACCGCAATTTAAAAACCATAATCAAACATTTGGGAAATGTGCCTGTAATAGGACTTACTGCTACAGCAACTCCCAAAGTACAAGAAGATATTTTGAAAAACTTAGACATGAGTCATGCTAAAACATTCAAAGCTTCTTTTAATCGTCCGAATTTATTTTATGAAGTACGACCTAAAACCAAAAATATTGAATCGGATATTATAAAGTTTATCAAACAAAACAAAGGTAAATCGGGTATCATTTATTGTTTGAGTCGAAAAAAAGTAGAAGAAATAGCACAAGTTCTTCAAGTTAATGGCATTAGTGCTGTACCTTACCATGCCGGATTGGATGCCAAAACCCGTGCAAAGCACCAAGACATGTTTCTTATGGAAGATGTTGAAGTGGTGGTTGCAACCATAGCCTTTGGTATGGGTATAGATAAACCGGATGTGCGTTTTGTTATTCATCATGATATTCCTAAATCATTAGAAAGTTATTACCAAGAAACCGGTCGTGCCGGAAGAGATGGAGGAGAAGGACATTGTTTGGCCTATTACTCCTATAAAGATGTAGAGAAGTTAGAGAAATTCATGTCGGGCAAACCCGTTGCCGAGCAAGAAATAGGCTTTGCTTTGTTGCAGGAAGTGGTGGCTTATGCTGAAACTTCGATGTCGCGTCGCAAATTTTTATTGCATTACTTTGGAGAAGAATTTGACACAGAAACCGGTGAGGGAGGTGATATGGATGATAATGTACGAAATCCTAAACCCAAATCAGAAGCCAAAGATAATGTGGTAAAACTACTTCAAGTAGTACGCGATACCAAACATTTATACAAATCTAAAGAAATTGTTTTTACCTTAATGGGTAAAATTAATGCAACTATTAAAGCTCATCGAACCGATTCGCAAGAGTTTTTTGGTTGTGGTAAAGACCATGACGAACGGTATTGGATGGCTTTGATTCGCCAAGTTTTAGTGTCCGGATTATTGAAAAAAGATATAGAAACCTATGGTATTTTGAAATTGGCAGATGAGGGAGTTTCTTATTTAAAAAATCCAACTTCCTTTATGGTAACAGAAGACCATGAATATAGCGAAGAAGACGATGATACTTTGGTAACCGCATCAAAATCATCCGGTACGGCAGATGAAGCTTTGATGGCCATGTTGAAAGATTTGCGAAGAAAAGAAGCCAAGAAACTAGGCGTTCCGCCTTTTGTAGTTTTTCAAGATCCGTCCTTAGAAGATATGGCACTCAAATATCCGATTTCTTTAGATGAATTGAGTAACGTACATGGAGTGGGTGAAGGTAAAGCTAAAAAATACGGTAAACCTTTTGTTGAACTTATCGCTCGGTATGTAGAGGAGAATGATATTATTCGTCCCGATGATTTGGTTGTAAAATCAACAGGTGCCAATTCGGCTAATAAACTGTATATTATTCAAAATATTGATCGAAAATTGTCTCTAGAAGACATTGCCAAAGCCAAGGGTTTAACAATGGATGCTTTGTTAAAAGAAATGGAGCAAATTGTCTATTCCGGTACCAAATTGAATATCAAATATTGGATTGATGATATCTTGGACGACGAACAACAAGAGGAAATCCAAAGTTACTTTATGGAATCGGAGACTGATAAAATTGAAGAAGCTCTGAAAGAATTTGATGGCGATTATGATATCGAAGAATTGCGTTTGATGCGAATCAAATTCATAAGTGAAGTAGCGAATTAGTGTTCAGTCGCAGTTGGCAGTCGCAGTTTTCAGTTTTAAGTATCCTGCTGACTGCGACTGTAAACTGCGACTGCGAACTATTCAAAAATTTCTCCCCGATGCGGTTTCAATGCATCACGAACCCCAATCATGTAATCATCGGTAACCACCATAAAAGCCATGGCGTGCATCTCGTTGTAAACTTCAAAACCGGTTATGTTTAAAGGTAACTTTTCGGCAATGATGTATTCTTTTAGGTGTATTTCATGATGCTCAGCGGTTTTGGCAGAAACCGGTCCCCTGAAATCCCAAATCAATTTTATTTTTCTGGACATTCTTTTTTTTTACAAAAATAGAGTCATTTTGGAGAAAATTCCATTTTAAGTTCACTTTTATTATGCACAAAGGGAGATTGCATGAACTATGATAGTATAAAAAACTTTTAGAAAATGAAATAAATTACTTTTACTTACTTTTGCCAAAAAGAATAACTATGCCCAAAGAACTTCTCATTCAAGTATCACCCGAAGTGGCTGCCAATGATTTTTTACTTAAAGATCATGTAGCCAAAATGATTCAGGTTTCTATGTCTGAAGTTCAGCATATTTCTATTCTTAAACGTTCGATTGATGCCCGTCAAAAAGCCATCAAAATCAATTTGAAGTTGCTGATTTTCTTTCAAGGTGAACCATTTACTGAACAGAAAATTGAATTGCCTCATTACCCAAATGTAGCCAATCAAAAGGAAGTGATAGTGGTTGGTGCCGGTCCGGCCGGACTTTTTGCAGCTCTTCAACTGATTGAATTAGGTTTAAAACCCATCGTGATTGAACGAGGCAAAGATGTTCGGGGTCGTCGCCGTGATTTAAAGGCGATTAATCGAGACCACATTGTTAGCGAAGATTCTAACTATTGTTTTGGCGAAGGTGGTGCCGGGACTTATTCTGATGGAAAACTCTACACGCGTTCCAAAAAACGTGGCGATGTGGATCGAATTTTACAATTGTTAGTCGGTTTTGGTGCTTCTCCAGAGATTTTGGTAGAAGCTCATCCACACATCGGAACCAATAAGTTACCGCAAATTATTCAAGATATTCGGGAAAAAATCATCGCCTGTGGCGGACACGTTTTGTTTGAAACTCGTGTGACAGATTTTATCATCAAGAGTAATGAAATACAAGGAATTGTTACCCAAAAAGGCGAAACGATTTCAGCTAATAAAGTCATTTTGGCCACCGGACATTCGGCTCGGGATATTTTTGAATTATTGGATAGAAAAAAAATCCTCATCGAGGTCAAACCTTTTGCATTGGGCGTTCGTGCAGAACATCCGCAAGAGTTAATTGACAGCATTCAATATAGTTGCGATTTTAGAGGAGACTATTTACCTCCTGCTCCGTATTCCATCGTGAAACAAGTCAATGGTCGCGGCATGTATTCGTTTTGCATGTGTCCCGGCGGCGTAATTGCTCCGTGTGCCACCAGTCCGGGAGAAGTAGTAACCAACGGTTGGTCGCCTTCCAAAAGAGATCAAGCTACGGCCAATTCCGGCATAGTGGTCGAATTGAAGTTGGAAGATTTTAAACCCTTTGCCAAATTCGGACCCTTAGCCGGCATGGAATTTCAAAAGGCTATTGAACAGAAAGCGTGGTATCTTGCGGGAGAGACACAAAAAGTTCCCGCCCAACGCATGGTAGATTTTACACAAAATAAAGTTTCCGCTTCCATTCCCAAAACATCGTATGTGCCGGGAACTACTTCAGTAGAAATGGGACAAGTTTTTCCCGGATTTCTTTCCCAAATTATGCGGGAAGGATTTTTACAATTCGGAAAATCAATGAAGGGTTATTTAACCAACGAAGCCATTTTGCATGCACCGGAAAGCCGAACATCATCGCCTGTTCGTATTCCACGTGATGCACAAACCTTAGAACATCTTCAAATTAAAGGCCTGTACCCTTGTGGAGAAGGAGCAGGGTTTGCCGGCGGTATTGTATCTGCTGCGATTGATGGTGAGAAATGTGCGTTAAAGATTAAGGAGAGTTTGAGTTACTAAAACAACATTCAACACCCGTTAAACTTTTCACAAATCCATATAAATTCAAATAAAAACGAACTTTTTCTTACCTTTGAAAAGCTATAAAAAAGCTATGACAGAAGAAAAAGTAATTTTAGTTAACGAAAACGACGAGCCCATCGGGTTGATGGAAAAACTTGAAGCTCATGAAAAGGCGGTACTTCATCGTGCTTTTTCCGTTTTTGTATTGAATGATAAAAACGAAGTGATGTTGCAACAACGAGCACATCACAAATACCATTCACCTTTGTTGTGGACCAACACGTGTTGCAGTCACCAACGCGAAGGCGAAACCAATATCCAAGCCGGAACCCGTAGATTACAAGAAGAAATGGGTTTTACCACCGAGTTGAAAGAATTATTTCACTTTATTTACAAAGCCCCTTTTGACAACGGTTTGACCGAACACGAACTCGATCATGTGATGATTGGTTACTACAATAACGAACCGAACATAAATCCCGATGAGGTAGAAAGTTGGAAATGGATGAGCATTGAAGCCATTAGAGACGATATTCAAACGCAAACTGAAAACTACACCGTTTGGTTTAAAATTATTTTTGACGAGTTTTATCATTACTTGGAAGAGCATAAACTATAAAATATCAAATTCAAAAATCAATAAAATGAGAGTTACAGTTTCCAGAAAAGCACACTTCAACGCGGCTCATCGCTTGTATCGCAAAGATTGGTCGATGGAAAAAAACGATTTGGTTTTTGGAAAGTGTAATAATCCCAATTTTCACGGGCACAATTATGAATTGATTGTGAGTGTATCCGGTGAAATTGATCCCGAAACCGGTTTTGTGATGGACGTAAAGATTTTATCTGATTTGATTAAAGAGCATATTGAAAATGCATTTGACCACAAAAACCTGAATCTGGATGTACCTGATTTTGCCAATTTGAAT